>JAGAFI010000070.1 GCA_017612675.1 Bacteroidales bacterium | reverse complement strand
CCATCGGTCCCGCCCTGCTCGCGCCTTATGCGAAACTGCGGGGACTGAAAGTGGTGTTTACCCACCACGGTCCCGATTATGACCGGGACAAATGGGGCCGGGCAGCCAAGGCGATGCTGCGCCTGGGGGAACGGATGGGCTGCCGTTATGCCGATGCCGTCATCGTGATTTCCGATGTCATCCGGCGCATCGTGTCGGAGCGCTACGGGCGGACGAAAGGGGTGTACCTGATTCCCAACGGGGTTCCCGCGCCGGTGTTCCGGGACGAGCCGGATTATTTCGCTTCGCTGGGCATCGAGAAGGGAAAATACATCCTGGGCATGTGCCGCTTCGTTCCCGAAAAGCGCCTGCAGGATTTGGTGGCGGCTTGCCGGGGGCTGTCCGGCTACCGGCTGGTCCTGGCGGGCGATACCGATTTCGAGGACGATTATTCCCGGAAACTGAAAGCGGATGCCGCCGCTGCCGGTGTCGTGCTGACCGGTTATGTCCGCGGGGCGCAGCGCGAGGCCCTGCTTTCCGCTGCGGCCTGCTATGTGCTTCCGTCTTCGCACGAAGGCCTGCCCATCGCCCTGCTGGAAGCGATGAGTTACCGCCGCAAGGTGCTGGTGAGCGACATCCCCGCCAATTTGGAGGTGGGGCTTGCCGCGGAAAACTATTTCCCCTGCGGGGATGTGGCCGCCCTGCGGCGCGGCCTGGAAGCGCTGCTTGCACAGCCCCGGGAGGAAGTGGACTATGACATGGCGCGTTACGATTGGGAACGCATTGCCGACCAAGTGAAAGAAGTGTATGAACAGCAAGACATTTAATTTCAAGGAAACGGTTTTTTATGCCATTCCGACGATGTGCGTGGACCTGTTGCTGCACATACAGGTGTTGCGCTATGTGAACAGCGTCTTTTATTTCTGGGATCCCGCCGATCTGGTGATGACGGCCCGGCGTACCGTCTATTTCCTGGTCGTGAGTTACCTGATGGCCATCGCCATCTGTCCCATCCGTTTCTACAAGCGGGGCATCCGGGCCCGTTTCATCCTCCGCCGGGCCTTTGTCCAGACATTCCTGACCTTGTCGTTCTTCGCCATATCCGTATTCCTGCTCTTCGGGAGTTTCGCCGGGAAACTGCTGCTGCAGGAGGGTATCCTCGCAACGGCCTGCATCGCCCTGTGGCACCTGCTGTTCAAGGCCGTCATCCTCGCCATGCGCCGCCGGGGCCGCAACAAGGTGCATGTCGTGATTGTCGGGGACAACGAAAATGCCCGCCAGCTTGCGCATACCATTACGAACTGGGCGGACTACAGCGACTACAAAATCGTGGCGACATTCGGCGAAGAGCCCGAGGCCATAGCGGCTTACCTGGCTGACAACAAGGTACATGAGGTTTATTGCAGCATCAATCCCGCCTTGCACGCGGACATGGTCAATGCCATTATCCGGCAATGTGAAAACCTGTTCATCGACTTTTACTATGTGCCGAATATGGAAGGGTATCTGCACCGGACGATGACCTACCGCCAGATGGGGCCGATGACGGTGGTCAAGTGGCTGGACGAGCCGCTGGCAAATCCGCTCAACATATTGATAAAGCGTACATTCGACATCGCGGTCAGCGCCCTTTTCCTGCTGACGCTTTATCCGTTCATTTGGCTGTTCGTGGCGATTGGCACAAAACTCAGTTCGCCCGGCCCCATCCTGTTCCGCCAGAAGCGGACGGGTTACAAGGCGCGCCCGTTTACGATGTACAAGTTCCGCTCCATGCGGGTGAACGCCGATGCGGACAAACTGCAGGCCACGGAAGACGACCCGCGCAAGACGCGTTTCGGGGATTTTTTGCGGCGGACTTCGCTGGACGAGGTGCCCCAGTTCATCAATGTCCTCCTCGGTGACATGTCCCTCATCGGGCCGCGGCCGCACATGGAACTGCATACGGAAATTTATACCCAGCTGGTGGATGAATACCTGGTGCGCCACATGGTGAAGCCCGGACTGACCGGATGGGCGCAGGTGAACGGTTGCCGGGGCGAGACGAAAACCACGGCGATGATGGCGGAACGGGTGCGCTATGACATCTGGTATATTGAACACTGGTCTGTTTCGCTGGATGTGAAAATCCTGCTGATGACCGTCCTGCAGATTCTCCGGGGCGACCAGCAGGCTTATTGAATGGGCAAGGAGCCCGGCCGGCAAACGGTCGTTTTCCGGACAGACGATGTTTTTCAAGCTGCTTGGAGCATGCAAAACCGTTTTTTTGAATTGCTGGATATTTCCGCCGGACTGCGCGAGGACTTTACCGAGCCGCCCCGGGATGCGGAAACTTGGGAAGACCTGTACGCGCAGGCCCGCAAACAGAGCCTGCTCGGCATCACCTTCGAGGGGGTGGACCGCCTGCATGCCCGCCGGCGGCTGCCGCTGCGCATCTATGCCAAGTGGGCGATGGCAGCGGAAAAAATCACGGAACGGAACCGCTTGCAGCTGGAGCAATGCCGCCGCCTGTATGCGGATTTCAGCCGGGACGGTTTTCGGACGTGCGTGCTCAAGGGCCAGGGGGTCGGGGCCCTGTATCCCAATCCCCTGTTGCGGCAGAGCGGGGACGTGGACCTGTGGGTGGAAGGCAGCCGGGACGGCATTGTCCGCTATTTGAAAGCCCGTTGCCCGGTCCGGAAAATCGTATATCACCACCTTGATGCCGATTTTGCCGGCGCCTCCCATGTGGAGGTGCATTTTACCCCGAGCTGGATGAACGCCTGGGGGCGGAACCGCCGCCTGCAACGGTATTTTGCGGCCAAGGCGCCCGGACAGTTCGCCCATTATGACGAGGCGCTCGGCTTCTGCGTGCCCACGCCGGCGTTCAACGCCGTGTATATTTTGCTGCACATCTACCGGCATGTGCTGGAAGAGGGGGTGGGGCTGCGCCAGTTGCTGGATTATGCCTATGTCCTGCAGTCGCTTCCCCCGGAAGAACGCGACGCGGTGCGCGCGGACCTGCGCTCCCTTTCGCTCGCTTCTTTTTCCGGTGCGGTCGCCTATGTGCTGCAACAGATTTTCCACGTACCGCAGGACTGTTTCCTGTTCCCGCCAGACGGGCGCAGCGGACGTTTCTTGCTGGAAGAAGTGCTCTTGAGCGGCAATTTCGGGCAATACGACAGCCGGAATGCCCATGACCGGAAAGAAGGGCCGCTTGCCCATACCTTCCGGAAGGTCCGCCGCGGCTTCCGCTTCTTCTTCCGCTACCCCGGCGAAGTGCTTTGGATGCCCGCGTTCATGCTCTGGCAGTACCTTTGGCGCTGGCGGCATCACTATTTGTACAAAGGGCGGTAATGCCGTTGCCGGAATTTGATTTTTTTTATACCTTTGCAAGGTATGTATCGGGGCGAATCCTATGCTGGAAGACATCAAAGGCAATATCGAAAAGCTGATTTCTCTGTACGAGGCCCAGAAGCAACGGGCGGACAGCCTGGAGGAAAAGTTGGCTTCCAGCCGGGAAGAAGCCTGCCGGTACAAGACGCAGATAACTGATTTGAATGGACAGATAGACAATCTCCGTCTGGCTGCGGCTTTCAGCGGGAGTGGCGATACGGCAGAGGCGAAAGCGCGCATCGAGAAGTTGATACGGGAGATTGACCAGTGTATCAAATTGTTGGAAAACTGATATGGCGCAAAGCATCACGCTCAAGATTGCCGGTCGGGAATATCCCCTCGCCGCCCCGTCCGAGGACGCGGAGCAGGCCATGCGCCTGGCGGCAGATGACATCAACCAGATGCTGGCCAAGTATGACGCCAAGTTTCCCGACAAACAACTTCTGGACAAGTTGATTTTCGTTACCCTCAACGAAGCCGTGGCAAAAATCAACGCCCAGCGCAAGTTCAATGCCCTTGCCGGGGAAGTCCGGGCCCTGCAGGCCGAGACGGATGCCTATCTGACCACGTTGAAGGAAAAATAGCCGCCAGGCCTCGCTTCTGAAAACAACACGTTCTTCGGAACCGGGTCCCCTCGACCTGAGGAAGGCAGGCCCGCACAGGCGGGAAGCCCGAGACAGGGCGGAGCCCAAATCTTGTTAAAGAGATTTTCTGAATTCTGGCTGGCGGCTTTTTACAAACAGTATCTGCGCAGGGCAGGTATTGTTTTTTTAATATATATAGGATTATGATTTTGTATTATGTTTTGGCGGCTTTGGCCGGTGCAGCCATCGGCCTGGCGGTTTATATAGCATTCACGCGCATTTCCGGACGGAAACAGGCGAATGCGTTGTTGCAGAAAGCGGAGCAGGATGCGGAGAACATCAAGCAGCAGAAAATCCTGCAGGCGAAGGAAAAGTTCCTCCAGCTCAAAAGCGAGCACGAGCACAAGGTAAACCAGAAGAACAACGAACTGCGCGACCGGGAGAACGCCATCAAGAGCCGGGAAGGGCAGTTGAACCAGCAGGCAGGGGAACTGGGCCGCAAACAGCGCGAGCTGGATGCCGCCCGCGGGCAGGTCAATGCCCAGCGTGCCCAGCTGGAAGCCAAAAATGAAGAGTGCGAGCGCCTGATTGCCCAGGCGAACAAGCAGTTGGAGACCATCGCCGGCATGAGCGCGGAGGATGCCAAGAAGATGCTGGTGGAAAATCTCAAGGCGGAGGCGCGTACGGAAGCCCAGGCCTACATCAACGACACGATGGACGAGGCCCGGCTGAATGCGGCAAAAGAGGCCAAGCGCATCGTTATCAACACCATCCAGCGGACGGCCACGGAAACGGCCATCGAGAATGCCGTTACCACTTTCCCCATCGACAACGATGACGTGAAGGGCCGTATCATCGGGCGGGAAGGCCGCAACATCCGGGCGCTGGAAGCGGCGACGGGCGTGGAAATCGTTGTGGACGATACGCCGGACACCATCCTCCTGTCGGCTTTTGACCCGGTGCGCCGCGAGGTGGCCCGGTTGTCCCTGCACCAGCTGGTTATCGACGGGCGTATCCATCCCGCCCGGATTGAAGAAGTGGTCTCCAAGGTGAGCAAGCAGCTGGAAGACGAAATCCTGGAGACCGGCAAGCGTACCTGCATCGATTTGGGGATTCACGGGCTGCACATTGAACTGGTGCGCCTCATCGGGCGGATGAAATACCGGAGTTCTTACGGACAGAACTTGTTGCAGCACTCCCGCGAAGTGGCGAACATCTGCTCGGTCATGGCGTCTGAGCTTGGTCTGAATCCCAAGGTGGCCAGGCGTGCCGGCCTGCTGCATGATATCGGCAAAGTGTCGGAGGAAGACCCTGAATTGCCGCACGCCCTGCTGGGTGCGAAACTCGCGGAGCAGTACAAGGAGCGTCCCGAGGTGTGCAATGCCATCGGCGCCCACCACGAAGAGACCGAAATGACCTCCATCTATGCGCCGCTTGTGCTGGTGGGCGATGCGATTTCCGGTGCCCGTCCGGGGGCCCGCCGCGAGGTCATCGAGTCTTATATCAAACGGCTCAAGGGGATGGAAGATTTGGCCGCCTCTTATCCGGGGGTCACGAAATCCTATGCCATCCAGGCCGGTCGCGAACTGCGGGTCATCGTCGGTGCCGAGGACGTATCGGACGAGCAGGCTGCCCGTTTGTCCGTGGACATCGCCCAGCGCATCCAGGATGAGATGACCTATCCGGGACAGGTGAAAATCACGGTCATCCGCGAAACCCGTTCCGTCGCCATCGCGAAATAGCGGTTTTGGTTTTCCGCAAAATCGTTTGCCGCTGGCCGGGGTCTGTATCCCGGTCGGCGGTTGCCGATATGGCGCGGTGCCGATGCCGGCAATATTTTGATTTTTGGCGGGAAATTGCTAATTTGCGCCTGTATGGATGAGCAGATACTGACGCGTTCCGCCCAATGGCCCCTGCTTCCCGCCCTTGCTTTGTGGGGGTGGGTATAATTGGTTGTAAATCAGTAAAATACGAAAGTTTTGCCTCGTCGGCGTCTGCCGACGGGGTTTCTTTGTGCCTGTGCCCGCGTATTTCTCCGGGCGCATCTTCCGTGTTTTTTTCTCAGAATCCCGGCGTGTCCGTGCAACTGCCGGGCTTTGGCATTCCGGTGTATTATTTTCGCCGGATGTTGGGTGATACCAAGATGTGAAACCAATTAAATATTGCGAAAAATGAAAAGACTTGTTGTTTGGGCAGCCTGCTGTGCGGGCTTTGTCTTGTCAGCCGTCTCTTGCAGT
>JAGAFI010000069.1 GCA_017612675.1 Bacteroidales bacterium | reverse complement strand
TTATCGCGGAGCGATGACGAAGGAGACGTTGGGAGGGATGGAGTGAGCGATAGCGAACGGAACCTTCCGGAGGCGCCTGCCGCTGCCGCGAAGCCGAATAAAAAGAGGGCGACCAATAATCACCTTATTAGTCGCCTTCTTCGCTGTCCTTGGAACGGACCTATTCGCCCGGGGTGATGGCTCCGGTGGGGCAAGCGTCCGCGCAGGCGCCGCACTCGATGCAAACGTCGGGATCGATGGAATAAACATCCCCCTCCTTGATAGCTCCGGAAGGACATTCGCCCTGGCAAGTGCCGCAGGCGACGCAGGTATCTGCAGAAATTTTGTAGGCCATAACGGTATTACGGTTTAGTATGAATTTTCGGGTTGCAAAGTTAAGACCTGTTTTGATTTTTTCCAAATCATTCCCGGAAATACGCGGGGCGGAACACGGAAAATGCGGAAAAAATTCGTAGCTTTGCCTGTGGTTTCGTGTGGAGCCTTTCCGATGATGCAGACCATATTCGACCCTTTGCGCCACAAAGACGTGGCCCTTACGCCGGAAGAACGGGTGCGCCAGTGGTTCGTATCCCAGCTGCTCGGCCCTTCCGCCGTGCCGGCCCACCTGATGATGACGGAGGCCGGATTGAAATTCGGCGGCAAAGTCTGGCGGGTGGACATCCTGGTCTATGACCGGCAGGGACAGCCCCTGGCCGTCGTGGAATGCAAGCGGCCCGAGCTGGACATCGATGCCGGGGTGGCGGAGCAGGCGATGCGCTACAACATCGTGCTCGGCGTCCGCTGGCTGCTGCTGACCAATGGCCGCTCCCTGCATGTGTACCGGCGCGAAGGCGATTGCTTCCGCCCGTTCGGAAAGTTGCCCACATATGAAGAAATGACCGCATAACGAGCAGGATGGCGACCATTGCCCAACAATACCTCGACAAGGAGATTTTCCGCATCGTCAGCGAGACGGCCCGGGAACGGGGCGTCCGTGCATTTGTCATCGGCGGCTATGTCCGGGACTGTTTCCTGGGCCGTGCGTGCAACGACATTGATATCGTCGTGGAGGGAAGCGGCATCGATTTCGCCCGGGCGGTAGGGGAGCGCACGGGGCGCTACGTGTCGTATTTCAAGAATTTCGGGACGGCCATGCTCCGCTATGACGGGGCGGAAATCGAGTTCGTCGGGGCCCGCCGGGAATCATACCGCCGGGAGTCGCGGAAGCCCATCGTCGAGGACGGGACGCTGGAAGACGACCAGCTGCGCCGGGATTTCACCATCAACGCGATGGCCTTTTCGCTCCAGCCGGACAGTTTCGGGGAGTTGGTGGACCCTTTCGGCGGCATCCGCGACCTCGTCGCCGGCATCATCCGGACACCGCTGGACCCGGATACGACCTATTCGGACGACCCTTTGCGCATGTTGCGGGTCATCCGCTTTGCCGCGAAACTCAGTACCCCGGAACATCCTTTCCGCATCGTGGACTCCTCGCTCGCTTCCATCCGGCGCATGGCGGACCGCCTGTCCATCCTGTCGATGGAGCGCGTGGCGGAAGAGTTGAATAAGATGCTGATGACCGCCCGCCCGTCCATGGCCTTCCGCCTGATGGACGAGACCGGGCTGCTGCCCCATATCCTGCCCGAACTGTGCGCGCTCAAAGGTGTGGAGAACGTGGACGGACACGGGCACAAGGAGAATTTTGCCCATTCGCTGGCCGTGCTGGACAACGTGGCTGCGGTGTCGGACAAACTACCCCTGCGCTGGGCCGCCCTGCTGCACGACATCGGCAAGAGCGCTACGAAGCGTTATGAAAAGGGGACGGGCTGGTCTTTCCATGGCCATGAGGTCGTGGGGAGCCGGATGGTACCGGGTATTTTCGCCCGCCTCAAGCTGCCGCTCGATGAGATGAAATATGTCCGGAAACTGGTCTGGTTGCACCTGCGTCCCATCGCATTGGTGGACGACGGGGTGACGGACAGCGCCGTGCGCCGCCTCCTGTTCGACGCCGGGGATGACATCGACGATTTGATGGTGCTCTGCCATGCGGACGTCACGTCGAAAAATGAGGCGAAAGTGGCGCGGATTCATGCCAATTTCGCGCTGGTGCGCCAGAAACTGGTGGAAGTGGAAGCCAAGGACGCGGTGCGCAATTTCAAGAATCCCATTACGGGGGAATACATCATGGCCCTGTACGGCATTCCGCCTTGCCGGGAAATCGGCATTTTGAAGGAAATGGTCAAGGAAGCCGTGCTGGACGGGCTTATCCGCAACGATTTCGGGGAGGCGGATGCTTATATGCGGAAGCATGCGGCGGAAATGGGCCTGCAGGAAGTGCATCCCGATGCTTGAGCGCTATCTCACGTACATCCGGAACATCCGCCGGTATTCGCCCCGGACCTGCGAGGCTTACCGCACCGTGCTGGAGGATTACCGGGATTTCGCCGGGCCCTTTCCGGCATCCCTGACGATACCGGCGCTCCGTTCCTATGAGGTGGAGTTGCTGGATACCAGAAAGATGCATCCGCGGACGGTTTGCCTGCATATCAGCGTCCTCAGCGGGTTCTGCCGTTTCCTGATGAAAGAGGGGGTCCTGACGGGAAATCCCGCCAGACTCCTGCAGCGTCCCAAAGTGGACAAGCGTCTGCCCGAGTTCTACCGGGCGGAATCCCTCGCGGAGTATTTCAGGAAAACGGAAGCGGATGTAGCGGACGGAAGCTATGAACGCCGGTTGGCCCGGCTGGTAATCAGCCTGTTGGCGAATACGGGCATCCGGCGGGCGGAACTGATAGCCCTGCGCATCTCTTCGGTGGATTTCTCGCGCGGTGTGCTGCATGTGCGGGGGAAGGGAGACAAAATGCGGGAAATTCCGCTGATTCCTTCGCTATGTTCGGAAATTTCATTATATTTGAATGCAGCAAGTTCTTTGATGGATACGTCGGACCTTTCCGCCGCCCTGCTCCGCACGCCGAAAGGAGCGCCTTTGTACCCGGTTTGGGTGGACAGGACGGTGAAACGGGAATTGGGAAGCGTCAAGGAGGTGACCGTCCGGAAGTCTCCGCACGTGCTCCGGCACACCCTGGCGACGGAGTTGCTGGGGGACGGGGCGGATATGAACGCAATCAAGGAGTTGCTCGGGCATGCTTCCCTGGCCGCCACCCAGATTTATACGCACAATTCCATCGGACGGCTGCAAAAAGTTTATAACCAAGCCCACCCAAGGGCAAAAAACGGAGGTAAAAATGGAGATTAAAATCAAAGCGCTGAAATTCGATGCGGACGAGAAACTCCTCGCCTATGTCGAAAAGAAAGTGGCCAAGCTTGAGAAATTCTTCGAGAATTCCGGTGATGCCGAAGTGACCTTGTCACTGCTGAACGAGCCGGTGAACAAGCAGGCCAAAATCCAGATGCACGTGCCGGGCGAAGACTTGATTGTGGAACGCAACGCCCCGACCTTTGAAGTCGCCATTAACGATTGCGTGGATGCAATGAAGGAGCGCCTGACGCGCAACAAGGAGAAAAAATACCAGAAATAACCCAACCCGTTTCCCGCCTCTTCCCGAGGCGGTTTTTTCTTGCTGATACCCCCGTATTCCCCATGCCGGTGCGCCCGCACGGACAAGCGGAAAGATGCCGTACCGGGAACGGAAGGAAAACTTTTCCGGACGGCGTTGGGGCTACCGGTGCCGCAGGGCGAGTTCCCTTTCGATGTCTTCCGGCCTTACGTCCATTTGCTCCAGCAGGACGAGCAGGTGGTAGATGAGGTCGGAGGCTTCATAAATGAAGCGGTCGCGCTTGCCGCTGACGGCTTCGATGAGGGTTTCGGCGCTTTCTTCCCCCACCTTTTTGGCAATGGTCTTGACGCCCTTGATGAAGAGGGAGGTCGTATAGGAATTGTCGGGCATCTGCGCGTGGCGTTCCCGCACGACTTCCGCCAGGCGGCGGACGAAGCCCTCGTCTTCCGGGGTGTCGAAACAGGCGGTGGTGCCCCTGTGGCAGGTCGGGCCGACGGGGCGCGCCTTGATGAGCAGGGTATCCATGTCACAATCCGGGTACATGGCTTCCACAAAAAGATAGTTTCCGCTGGTTTCGCCCTTGGTCCACAGGCTTTTGCGGGAGCGGGACCAGAAGCAGACCCTGCCTTCCGCACAGGTCCTGTCGAAGGCTTCTTCGTTCATGTATCCGAGCATCAATACTTTGAGCGTCACGGAATCCTGTATGATGACGGGCAGCAGGCCGTCTCCGGTTTTGTCGAGTTTGAAATCGCTGAATTGCATGGATGATAACGGGGTTATAGCCGGACGAAGATGTTTTCCTGTCGCAGGGCCTGTTTGAGTTCGGGAATGGAAATCTGACCGTAGTGGAAGATGCTGGCGGCAAGGGCGGCGTCCGCCCGCCCGGGGCCCAGTACCTGTACGATGTCCGCGATGCTGCCGGCGCCTCCGGAGGCAATGACCGGAATGTCGAGGAGGTCGGAAAGCGTGGCATATTGCTCGCAGGCATAGCCGGCGCGGGTGCCGTCGTGGTCCATCGAGGTGAAGAGGATTTCGCCGGCGCCCCGGTCGCGTGCCTCTTTCGCCCAGCTGAAAAGTTCGCGGTCCGTCAGCCGCGTGCCGCCGTGGGTGGTGACCCGCCAGCGCCCTTCGATGCATTTGGCGTCGATGGCGCAGACGACGAACTGGCTGCCGTAGCGGGCGGCGATTTCGTCAATCAGGGTCGGGCGTGCGATGGCGGCGCTGTTGACGGAGATTTTGTCCGCCCCCCTGTCCAGCAGGCGCGCCGCATCGTCGAGGGAGGCGATGCCGCCGCCGACGGTGAAGGGGATGTCGATGCGCGCAGCGATTTTCTCCACGAGTTCCGTGAAAGTGCTCCGGCCTTCCCGGGAGGCACTGATGTCCAGATAGACCAGTTCGTCCGCGCCTTCCGCACTGTAGCGGGCGCCCATCTCCACCGCGTCCCCGACTTCCCGGAGGCCTTCGAAGTTGATGCCTTTGACCACGCTGCCGTCCTTGACGTCGAGGCAGGGGATTATGCGTTTAGCGACCATTGTTCAATCTCTTGTAAGGAAATGCGGTTTTCATAAATGGCTTTGCCGACGATGGCTTTCGTAGCGCCGCCGCCGTCCAGTTGCCGGATGTCGTCCATGGAACGGATGCCGCCGCTGGCCGTGATGCGCAGGGCGGGGAATTGCGTCCCCATGCTGCGGTACAAGTTGAATGCCGGGCCTTCCAGCATGCCGTCCCGGGCGATGTCCGTGCAGATGACTTCTTCCAGCCCCGGAAAACGGCGGATGAGCGCTTCCAACGTCCAGTTGCTGTTTTCCAGCCAGCCCTTGACAGCGACGAATCCGTCTTTGACGTCTGCTCCCAGAATCATTTTCCCGCCGCCGTACGCCAGCAGCCAGCTGTCGAAAAGTTCCGGTTTCAGTGCCGCCACGCTGCCGATGACCGCATGCGTCGCGCCGGCGTTGAAAACGTCCCGGAGGGCGTCCGCACCGGCGATGCCGCCGCCCCATTCCAGCTCCACCGTTGCCTTGCCGGCAATCTGCTCCAGCACGGCGAGGTTGGCGGGGACGCCGCGTTTCGCGCCGTCCAGGTCCACGAGGTGGATGCGCCGGACACCGCAGTCCGCATAGCGGCGGGCCATGTCCACGGGAGACGCGTCATACACCTTTTTCCGGGTATAGTCGCCCCGGGTCAGGCGTACGCAGCGTCCGTCGATGATGTCGATGGCGGGGACAATCTGGATCATAGGGCAAGGAAATTTTGCAGGATTTTTTCACCCACGCCGCCGCTCTTTTCCGGGTGGAACTGCGTTCCGTAGAACTTCTCGTATTTGAGGGCTGCGCTGAACATGTCCGCCCCGTGCCGGCAGGTGGCGATGGTATCCTGGCAGAGGTCAGGCCGGTAGGAATGTACGAAATAGACGAAACTGCCGCGCGGAATACCCGTGAAAAGCTTCTTTTCCAAATTGGAAATGGCGTTCCAGCCCATGTGGGGCACTTTGGCATCCGGTGCAGGGACAAAACGGCGCACGTCGCAGTCGAAGATATCCATGCAAGGCGTATCTCCTTCTTCGGAATGGCGGCACATCAGTTGCATCCCGACACAGATGCCGAGCACGGGACGGCGCAGGCCGCGGATGGTTTCGACGAGGCCGCGCTCCCGGAGTTCCCGCATGGCTTCCGCCGCGTTGCCCACACCGGGCAGGATGACCTTGGCGGCCGATTCGATGCAGGACGCCTGGTCGGTCAGGACGTATTCGGCGCCCAGCCGGTCCAAGGCATTGCAGACCGACTTGATGTTGCCGGCGTTGTAATCTACGATGGCAATCATAGGATTCCTTTGCTTGAAGGCAGGGCAGCATCGAACACGTTGCGCCGGACGGCCTGCCGGAGGCTCCGGGCAAACGCCTTGAAGACGGCTTCTGCCAGATGGTGGTTGTTCTCGACCTTGGCTTCCACCCGCAGGTTGCAGCGGGCGGCATCGCAGAAGGACTTGAAGAAATGCCGGAACATTTCCGTCGGCACGTCGCCGACATATTCCCGGGTGAACGACACGTCCCAGACCAGTTCGCTCCGCCCGCCGAAGTCCAGCAGCACAAGGGCGGCGCTTTCATCCATGGGCAGGGCGAATCCATAGCGCTCGATGCCCCGTTTGTCTCCGAGGGCCGTGCGGACGGCTTCCCCGAGCGCCAGGGCGACATCTTCCATCGTGTGGTGCTCGTCCACGTTCAAGTCGCCCTGGCAGCTGAGTTCCAGGGCCAGGCCGCCGTGGTGGATGAGTTGGGTGAGCATGTGGTCGAAAAATCCCAGTCCGGTCTGTACGGAAGAGGGGCCGATGCCGTCCAGGTCAAGGGTGACGGCAATGTCCGTCTCCGCCGTTTTCCGCCGGATGACCGCCCGCCGCTCGCTGCGGCGTACCGTTTCGACGGCTTCGGCCCAGCATGCGGCCTGCCGTGAGGGGTCTATGCGCAGGAAGCGGGCACCGAGATTTTCGGCCAGCTGCCCGTCCGTGTCCCGGTCCCCGATGA
Source organism: Bacteroidales bacterium (assembly GCA_017612675.1). GTDB lineage: Bacteria > Bacteroidota > Bacteroidia > Bacteroidales > UBA932 > Cryptobacteroides. The sequence continues at coordinate 2,031 of JAGAFI010000069.1, read as the reverse complement.
CGAAAGAAGCGGACAGGTCATAGTCGCCGGACAGGTATTTGCCGAACATGCCCGTGCCCGGCTTGCGGGTCGGGGCATGCTCTTCCGGCATCGTCGGGTCTATCAGTTCGTCGTCGAAGCGCACCCCTTCGCCCGCGAGGGTTTCCCGCATCTTGTTGTGGGCGGGCCAGAAGGTCTCCCAGGGGTAGGAAGCGCTGCCCAGGCCATCCTGGTTGGAGGCGAGGACGATTTCAAACCCGAGGCCGGACATGGCTTTCAGTCCGGAGATGGCGCCGGGAACGAAAGAGAGTTTCTCCAGCGAATCCACCTGTTCGTTCAGTTCCGGGCTCGGTTCGACGATGATGGTGCCGTCCCGGTCGACGAAGATGGCTTTTTTGAGGGAGATGGGATTATTTTGCATACGCTTGCAGGGATGTCAGCAGTTTGTCGTTTTCCGCTTGCAGGCCGATGGTGATGCGCAGGCAGCCCCGGCAGAGCGGCACCCGGTTGCGGTTGCGGACGATGATGCCGTCCGCGATGAGGTGTTCGTAGAGCGCGTCCGCATCGTCCACGCGCACCAGCAGGAAGTTCGCGTCGCTCGGATAGACTTTCCGGACGAAAGGAAAGCTTGCAAGCATCCGGGCCACCCGTCCGCGCTCTGCGACGATTTCCCGCACCTGGGCATCCATGGGCTGCGAGAGCGCTTCCATGGCGAGCCGCTGGGTGGCCTCGTTGATGTTGTAGGGATATTTGACCTGGGACATCAGCTGGATGATAAGCGGGTCGGCGAAGGCCATTCCGAGCCGCAGGGCGGCCAGGCCCCGGGCCTTGGAACAGGTCTGCAGGATGACGAGGCGCGGCCACTGCGGCAGTTCCGCGAGCAGGCTTCCCGCCTCGCTGAAATCGGCATAGGCCTCGTCCACGACCAGGATACCGCCGAAATGCGCCAGCAGGGCGCGGATGTCGGGCCGCGGAAAAGCGTTGCCCGTCGGGTTGTTGGGAGAGCAGAGAAACAGGAGTTTCGTCTGCGCGTCACAGGCCTGCAGCAGGGCTTTGGGACGCAGGCTGAAATCTTCCGCCAGCGGCACTTCCCGCAACGGCACGTCGTTGATGGCCGCGGCCACCGCATACATCCCGTAACTGGGGGAGATGGCGACGGCGTTGTCCACGCCCGGACGGCAGAAGATGCGGAAGAGCAGGTCGATGGCTTCATCGCTGCCGTTCCCGAGGAAAATCTGTTCGGCCCCGATGCCCTTCCATGCGCCAATCCGTTTCTTCAAGGCCTGCTGGCGCGGATCCGGATAGCGGTTCCATCCGTTTTGATAGGGGCTTTCGTTGGCATCGAGAAAAACGCCGAGCTTGCCGCCGAATTCGTCCCGGGCGGTGGAATAGGGCGACAGGGCGCGGATATTGGGACGCACCAGCGCCAGGATTTCTTCGTTACGGTTCATCGATGCGGACTTTGACGGCGTTGGCATGTGCCTGCAGGCCTTCGGCTTCGGCCATCGGGATGATGGTCGTGGCCAGCCCCTTCAGCCCTTCGCGGGTGATTTCCTGAATGGTCATTTTCCGGAAATAACTGTCGAGGTTAACCCCGCTCTGGGAACGGGCCCAGCCGCAGGTCGGCAGGGTGTGGTTGGTGCCGGAGGCGTAATCTCCGGCGCTTTCAGGCGTATATTTCCCGATAAAGATGCTTCCGGCGGCACGAATCCGGTCGGCGAGTTTCCAGGGGGACTGCGTGGCGATGATCAGGTGCTCGGGGGCGTATGCGTTGGCAAAATCGACGATGTCGTTTTCATCCGTGAGGATGATGGTCCGGCTTTTCGAAAGGGCTTCCCGGGCTATTTCGGAGCGGGGGAGTGCCGACAGTTGCCGCTGTGTCTGTTGCGCGACGGCCCGGGCAAAGGCTTCGCTGCGGCACAGGAGCATCACCTGGCTGTCCCGTCCGTGTTCGGCCTGCGAAAGCAAGTCTGCCGCGGCAAAACCGGGATGGGACGCATCGTCGGCGATGACCATCACTTCGGAGGGACCGGCGGGCAGGTCGATGGCCGT
>JAGAFI010000068.1 GCA_017612675.1 Bacteroidales bacterium | reverse complement strand
TGCCCAGCATGGCGGCTTCTACGGCCATGCTCTGGCTGTCCCCGACATATAAGGTGGCAAATGCTAGAATGTGGTGGATGTCCATGGGGGAAATATGCAGCCGATAAGTTTCAAACCGGGTTCCCAGAGGACGCTCGGATGAAATGTAAACATCGCCGTGTTCGGAGAGCAGTGAAACCAGCTTGTCTGCGATATGCTCATCGATGCCATGAATGCCGCCGTCGTGGAGAGCGTTCAAGGCGGAAAAGCGCAGGAGGAAATATGGACGTTCCGGGTCGAAATATTTGGCGACGATGGATTTATCTGCTTGGAAAACGTGGGGATGCAGGTAGGCGAGTTTTTGAAAACCCCGGTAATGGATATATTTGTCCGCCTTGCTGATCATGTTGCAGGATGCAGGGGATAAATGCGTTTGGATAAAAGGGCCGACAAAACGCCGGAAATAGGGAATGATGGTAAGGTCATCTTCGCCGAAATTAACGGCATAGACGCCATTCAGCCACGCTGCGTATGCAATGTCGCCGGCAGATCCCAGTAAAATGTCAATTTTTTGCTTTCGGACAAGACGGGTCAAACGGATTATCCGCAAGGCGGTGGCCCAAATCATTCCGGCTTTGCTGTTTCCGCGTTTTTTTGGCTGGATATTGAAATAGACATAATCCGTTTCTTTCATCAAGTCTTCCAAGATGTCTTTCTTGCGAATGGCAAAACAAACGGAATGACCGTCCTGAATCAGTTTATCAGCCGTTTGCCGGAACAGATAAAAATGTGCCGGATGGCACAACTGAATCAAAAACTTCATAGTTGTTATTTTGAAACCGTTTTATATAATTGGTATATCGCATCGGCGACGATATCATTATCTAAAGAAATACTGGTGTCTCCGGATGGCCTTTCTTCTCGCAAGACCGCGCAGATGGCATCAGCGAGCGCCGTTTCGTCTGCATCACAGACGCGGCAGCCACGAAGTCCCTGCAGGCGTTCCGCCACGTCCCCGACCCGGACGGAAACGATGCGCTGCCACAGGTTTCCGGTGTCATAATTGGACAAAAGATGTTTTTCCCGCGATAAATACGCTTTCATTATCCCTTGAATTTAATCAGTTGCTTCTTGAAAAGCCTGATAAACCATTTGTATATGCCGGAGGTCGCATAATCCGCGTGGGCTTTCCCGGGGCGGGCGACGAGGGCGTCGAATTCCGCGCGTTCCATGCCGAGACGGGCCAGGACGAAATCAATGTCCCGGTTCATGTCTTCCGGGTCATATACCGGTTTTTTCAATTCCGCAAGCGCTTCTTCCCGGGTCATCTGGCCGGAGACAATCATGCTGGAAAGGTGCGAGTGCCGTTTGTCGTCATGAAACTTCTCCACGAGCCAGTAAAGCTGGATGAGTTTCGTCAATTTGTTCTCGCAATGCTTCATTTTGTAATACCGGAAGCCGCAGAACGATTCCAGTTCCTGGAGCGCCCGCTGTTTGTTGTAATCAATCAGGTTGAGCGGGCGGATGCTGTGGATGCCCCGCAAATAGCGGTTCAGGATTCGCTGGTAGTTGTTCATGAACGGCAGTTTGTCCATGGGCAATGTGCCGAAACGCCGGTGGATGTCCCGGATATGTCCCATGTCGAAGACATTTGTGCTGTCATTGCGTTGCCGCAAAATGCTTTCAAGGGCGAAATTCCCGCCGGACAAGAAGGTCTTGACACCATAGCGACGGGCATAATCGTACAGGCAGGCGAAGAGGATGTTGTCCTGGGGAATGGCGACATTGGGCACCTCCGCGCGGAAAAAGGCGCGGGTCAGGTCGTTGTACTGTGCCGCATCCGGGGCAATGGTCACCAGGTCGATGTGACAGGCCTCACAAAGTTTGCGGATATTCTCCGTGGCGACGGGCTCATCAAATCCGTCATCGATGTGGACGCCGAGGATGCGGAGCCCCCACGTATGTCCCAGATACGCGAGATAGGAAGAATCCAGTCCGCCGGAAATGCCCATCATGCAGTCATATCGCTTGCCTTTCCCTTCTTTTTTCAAGCGTGCGACAAGTTCCTGGACCTTCCGGGCGCCGCGTTCATCCGGGAAATAAATAAGTTCTTTGCGCTGAAGGGCTTCCGTGCAATAGTTGCAGTGGCCTTCGGCATCAAAGCGGATGGTCGTATCGTCGGCATTATCCATCACGCAACGGGAACACATCTGATAATTGGACATATGCTATCGTTTTTGCAAATTTTGGTATAAGGTAAACAATTTTTCCGAGATTATATCATTGTCATAGGCACGACCTGCGTCCCCGGACGGTTTTTCTTCCTGCAAGACCGCCCGGATGGCCTCGGAGAGCGCCGCTTCATCTGCATCACAGACGCGGCAGCCGCGAAGTCCCTGCAGGCGTTCCGCCACATCCCCGACCCGGACGGAAACGATGCGCTGCCCGCAGCAGAGGGCTTCCTTGATGATTTGCGGAGAGCCTTCCGAAAAAGAAGTCATCAGCACCAGTTGCGCTCCATTGATTAAATCCGCCACTTCCTGACGCGTCTTTCCCTTGATTTCCCGCAGTTCCAGTTCCGGAAAATGCGCCATGACCCTGCGGGCAAGGGGTGCGTTCTTGACCGGGTTGTCAAATGCGGAGGAAAACAGGACATAGGGTTTGTCGGACGATATGCCCGCCGGGAAAAAGATACTCCGGTCCACACCGCAGGGGAGAATCACATGCCGGCGTCCTTTGAGGGGAAGCCTGTCGGCAAGGCCCCGGGCGACAAAGACGGATACCCGGGAGAACAGGGATGCGAAAACACTGACGGGACGCATGCCCTTCTGGTTGATATCGGAGCCGTGGAAGGTGGTGACGACAGGGACTTTGCGCTGCAGGACGGCCAATGCGCCGATATGTCCGCAATGCGCATGGATGATATCCGGCCTGAAATCCCGAATGGCCGCCATCAGCAGGCGCCGCTGCCTGAGATAACCGCGTATCCCGCTTTCCCGGACGGCGAAGACACGATACGCGACTTCCGGATGGCGCCGGCAGACAGCTTCGATTTGTTCCCACACGAAGACTTGCGTGGTCTCGAAACGATAGTCCTCCGCATTGCCGCTGACGCAAATCAGAATCCTCATACCAACCCCCGGCTTCCCAATTTGAAATAAGCCCAGGCGACCTCCATCAGGACGACGATGACACACCAGAACTTGGATATCTGGAATGTCCTGGCGTCCAAATTGGCGATACCGTGGGCGGAGAACAGCAACAGCAGCGGATAGGCCGGGAGCAGGAAACGCTCCGAATTGCTGAATCCGCTGAGCCCGACTACGACCAGATACTCCACCAGGAACGTGCCGACCAGGGTGAACGCTTTCCAGTTCTTGTGTTTGAACAGGATGACATACAGGGCAATCAAGGCGAAGATGCCCAAAAAGTTCCGGACGAAATTTCCGGCGTGCAGGAAAAGCTGCTCTTCCTGGAACGGCACTTCCACCATCGTGGAATAGGGCAGCACGAAAATCATCGGCAACATGACCGCGCTTGTGGCATATTTGGCCCACAAGTTGCCCCGCAATGTCTGTTCGTTCCGTTTGCGGACCGTGTTTTCGCCCCGTTCTTCCCAATAGGTCTCGACCTCTGAGGCGATGGGACTTTCGGCGGCATAAAAGGCGAACAGCCCGAACCAGACGACCATGAAGAATTTCCGGTATTTCTGCGCAAACCGCCGCTCGGAAAACATCAGGCAGGTAATCAGCGACAATACGGCAACGGCACCCAGGACCGTCCGGAAAAGAAACAGGCTGACAAGGAAGAAACCGGCTTCGATGAAGACGAACACGCTGACGCGTTGTTTGCGCAGCAGATAGTCCGTCCGTTCCAAAAATGCAACTTCCAGGCAGAGCATGACATTCTCTTTCAAGTGCAGGCCGCAGTAATGGATGAAATTGGGACAAAGCATGCAGAAAATGGCCGCCATCCGTCCGGTTTTTTCGCCCATGACCCGGCTTCCCAGCCGGTATATCAGTACCGGCGTGAGCGCGCTCAGTGCCGCATTGCAAAGCCGGGCAAGGAAAATATTGCAGTTCAGCGGGAAGTACAGGGTCGTCAGATAAATCAGATAACCGGAATCAGAAAGGCCGTAAGCATTGAAAAAGACCCAGAGCAAGGACTGGAGATCCGGTTTTTCCGTCCACTCACTGGCTACCAGATGGTAGTTGAGCGCATCCATGGCCAGTTGCTCGAAAGGGATGCCGTATTTGCTGGAATAGTAGAAATAGGAGGCGGACAGCCACATCACGCGCAGCAGCAGGCCTATCAGGAATACATGCCAGGCGAAATCCTTGCTGGTCAAACTGTTCCATTTCCGTGTCAGGGAATTGGACAGCAGAAAGAAAAGCAGGATGTAGCCGAGTCCGAGCAAGATGAAACCGAGCGGCATGAGGAACCGCGGGAAGATGACAGCCACGGCGGCGAGGGCGACGAGATACGTCACCACGCCATTCCGGGCTATCTGCTTCGGGAAAAATGTCAGCATATCCGTTTGCTATCCGACCAGCCGCCGTTTCAATTTGATGAGCCGGGTCATATGGGCCGGTCCGATGAGCCTGTACAGCCATGAGCGCTGCCGTTCATCCCACGAGGCCATGAAATGATGGTCGCAGTATGTATGGTCCGTAATCAGCAACTCGCCGGTGGTCTGCCTGGGACAGAAATAATCGACAGGGAAAATGGTCATATCCCGATAAACCTGCCGTTTCCCGTCCGATACAAAGCCGCCTCGCTCCATGGCCGCCGTAATCCGTGTCGTATTGGTCGTCAAATCCGGCGTTCCGTCCTTTTGCAGGAAATGGAGGCCGTCATATTCATGCAGCTGTTCCGCGACCCATATGCCGCCGGCTTCACTGGCGACGGTGCCGGTGACGGGAGGGTGGTGTTTGCTGCCTTCATAGCCGGTAAAAGCGCGCAGTTGCAGCAGGGTGTCGTCATAGGGCCGGAACACTTCCACATCCGTATCCATATAGATGCCCCCCTCGTGCAGAAGCACCCACAGGCGGACATAATCGGTCACGAATGCATATTTCCCGGCCTCATAGGCTTCCTGCACATAAGGATGGGAGGAAATATCGAAATTCTGCTCGTTCCACAGCTTGTACGTCCATTCCGGCTCTGGCATGTGTTCGTGCCAGGACGCAATGCATTTCTCGACAAGACGGGGCATCGCTTCCGGTCCGAACCAGCAGTAATGGATGATTTTTGGAATCATGGGCCTTTATTTAAAGATTTTGCGCTTCAGTGTCACAAGTGGATAGAGGTGCCACTTGCCGATGAATTTCCACAAGGGGGAAACCTTTCCCGGACGGGTCATCCAGGAACCATAACATTTGTGATCGCAATACGTGTCCTGCGTCCTGCGATATTCTCCCGTTGTCTGGTGCGGGCAGAAATAGGTGACCGGGAAAATGTGCATGTCCGCGTAGTCCTGTTCCTTCCCGTCCTGCAAGAAACCGCGCTGG
>JAGAFI010000067.1 GCA_017612675.1 Bacteroidales bacterium | reverse complement strand
CCAGTACGATGGTGCCCAGCCCGTCCGTGTATTCGTGGCTCACGACACGCAGGCCTTCCCCGAAGACGGACGCATCGTCACTGGCGGCGAACTTGGCGATGGCGTTTCCGTCGGAAGTCGTGTAGGTGATGGTGTGACGGGTGTCCTTGAACTTGGGCGAGGACAGGTTGATGGTCGTAATCTGGCTCCTTTCCACCGTGATGCCGCTTTTGGAGGTCAGGGTCCAGAGTTCTCCGTCCGACGCTTCGATGATGATGCGCAGGCGGCCATAGGTCGCGGCCGGAACGGTGATGTTGAAGCAGGTGAAGCTCTCTGTGTTCAGGGGGACGGCGGGCGAGCAATGGAGCGCGGTTCCGCCCGTGCCTGCCGCCATCACGGCCGCATGCTCCGATACGGTGAAGCGGCCGCTGAGGGCCTTCGGATCCGTGTCCATATCGGCCAGGCTGATGGAAGCGATGTTGCGGCTGTCTCCCTTCAGGCCCAGGCGGATGATGCCGCACAGGTTGCGGAACACGAAGCTGTCGCCGTCGTTTTCCGCGAACATGGGGAAAGCCGCCACGTTGTCCGCCACATAGGTCTGGGCGGAAGGCAGGCTGTAGTACGAACCGACATGCAGAGAGGCCGGATAGCAGGCCGTGTAGCGGGGGGACTCCCGGCGGGGCGTCGGCGCTGGTCCGGCAAAGTAACCCCAGGTCTCCCCCGGTCCGTAGCCTGCGGGCTGGTCTGTCGTCAACAGGCTGAGGGTCTTGCCGTTTACGTCGATGGCATCCCCTTCCTGCCAGCGCAGGGTATAGGTATCATCCCCGTTGTCGGAGAGTTCCGTCTTTGTCATGCGGCCTTCCGTGGCAGCGGCGAAAATGGCGGTTTCCGCTTCCGTCGGCGGAAGCTCCGGCTGTTCGATGACGCTTGGATCCGCGGTCTCCGGCTCCATTTTCTGGCAGGCTGGAAGTGCGCCCAGCCCGGCGAGGACCGCCAGGAGGAGGCAACTGTTTCTCATCAGGTTCATAAGGCCGCAGTTTTTATTCAAAATCGGAATCACCGTAGTTGTTGGTGCTTACACCGACCTTTTCGGTGCCGCTGTTCCCGGAAATGCAAATCATTTTGACCGGCGCCAGTTCGAGGGTCTTCATCGAGGGCGAGCTGTACTCAATTTTGTTCGTATTCATGTATCGTTCTGATTGACGGGTGCTTTTATGATCAAATATGCTGTCAGCGACTTTTTTTCGCCGGAAGGGCCGCCGGCTGTTTTTTCGCGAATCCGTACACCAGCAGGCAGATGCCGGCGAGGATGAAAGGAACGGACAGCCATTGGCCCATGTCGAGGGCCATGGCTTGTTCGAATTCCACTTGCGGTTCCTTGATGAACTCGATGAGGAAGCGCATGCCGAAGCAGCCGACGAGGAACAGTCCGAAGAAGAAGCCCCGGTGTACCTTGTCCAGCTTGCGGGCATAGCACCAGAGTAAAACCAGACCGAGCAACAGGTAACTGCCCGCTTCATAGATCTGGGTCGGGTGCTTGGGTTCGGTCTCTCCGCGCAAGTCGAAGACAAAGCCCCACGGGAGCGTGGTCGTGTCACCGTAAATTTCAGAATTGAACAGGTTGCCGAGCCGGATCAGGCAGCCCACGAAAGCGACGGCGATACACAGCCGGTCCATCAGCCACAGGAAATCGAAGCCCTCCCGCGCTCCGTGCCTGCGGGTGAACCACCACATGGCGAGCAGCAGGGCGATGGCGCCGCCGTGACTGGCCAGACCGCCTTGCCATGGCATGAACACTTCCCAAAACCCATTCCAGGAGGAGAAATAGTAATCCGGCTGGTAGAAGATGCAATGGCCGAGCCGGGCACCGATGATGGTGGCGGCGACGAGTGTCAGCAGCAGGGGGTCCAGCAGTTTTTCCGAAATGCCTTCGCGACGGAAAAACCAGCGGAACAGATACCAGCCGAGGATGAACCCGGCAAGGAACATCAGGCTGTACCAGCGGATGCCGAATTTCCCGAGGTGCAGCAGCACGGGATCTACGTGCCAATGGACGAACAAATCGGTAATCATGGTGGCAAAGATATGAATTAAATCGCTAACTTTGCAAGATGGTTTCAGGCATTATTTTTGCCGGAGAAACCGCGGACAAACTATACCGGAATGAATCGTTTCATCACATTTTTATCCCTGCTCGTGTCCGTATGCACCTTTGCCCAGACGCCCCTGGAGGCGGAAACGGCGGAAAGTCCGGTCCGGCAGATAACATTGGAGCAGGCCTTGCAGGTTGCGTTGGACGAAAATGCGTCCGTGCAGTTGGCCGAACTGGAAATCAAGCGGGTCGGCTATGCGCGCAAAGGCAGCTATGCGGCGCTTTTTCCGCAAATCGACGGCTCCGCCAGTTTCCAGCGGACCATCAAGAAGCAGAAAATGTATATCGACATGCCGGGCATGGAAGGGGCGGACGGCATCGAAGTCGGTCGTTACAACACTTGGTCCGCCGGGATTACCGCATCGATGCCCGTGGTGAACGCCGCGTTATGGAAAAGCCTTCAAATCAGCGGGGAAGACGTGGAACTGGCCGTGGAAAAGGCTCGGGGTTCGCGCCTGGAAACGGTGGGACAGGTCAAGAAGGCCTATTACGGCGTCCTGCTTGCCAAGGAGGTGTGCCGGGTGTACCGGGAGGTGTATGAAAACGCCCTGACCAATTATCAGCAAATCGAGCGTCGTTACCATGTCCAGAAAGCGTCCGAGTTGGACCTGACGCGGGCCAAAACCACGCTTGCGGGCGCCATTCCGAATGTTTATGACTCCGAAAACGCCGTCTCGCTGGCCCTGTGGCAGCTCAAGGCGGTGATGGGGATTGACTTGGAGAGCGGCATCGACACGGCAGGAAACCTGCTCGACCATGCGGCGGAGATGGGGAGCGGCATCCGGGCGGACGAAGCGTTCTCGCTGGAGAACAATTCTTCGCTCAAGCAGCTGGATATCCAGGCGCGGCAGCTTGCGGACATGGTGAAGATGCAGGCTTACGCCTACATCCCGTCGCTGTCCCTGATGTTCTCCTATGCCGTGAATGCCATGGAAAACACTTTCGAGTTCCAGCAATACAAATGGTCTCCTTATTCCTATGTGGGGCTCAGTCTCAACATTCCGATTTTTTCGGGCGGAAAGCGGCTGAACAATGTCCGCGCCGCCAAGGTGCAGGCCGCGGAACTGGATATCCAGCGAACGAATGCCGAGCGGCAGTTGAGTATTGCCATCCGGCAAAGCCTCAACACGATGGACACGGCGACCAAGAGTTACGCCGCGGCCCGGAGCGCGGAGGAGTCTGCCGGGAAAGCATACGGGATTGCCCGGAAATCCTACGATGTCGGGCGCAGTACGCTGACGGACCTCAATGACGCGCAGCTCGCGCTGACGCAGTCCCGGCTCGGGGTCTGCCAGGCGGTATACAGTTTTCTCGCCGCCCGTTCAGAACTGGAGACGGCGCTGGGCAATGATTTTACCGGTAAATAACCTTGAATATGCATGATATGAAACATATCCGAACCATTCTTTCCCCTGTCATGGCGCTTGTCCTGACGGCTTGCGGGGGACAGCAGCAACAAAACGGTGCGCAGGAAGGGACGGTGGCGCTTCCCCGCGTGGAAACGATGGTGGCTGCGGCGGAAGAGGTGCCCCAGGAGGCGGTCTATTCCACCCATGTCCAGGCGTATGCCATCAACCATATCGCTCCGCAGAGTGTCAGCCGTATCCAGAAAATGAACGTGGACGTGGGGGATTATGTCTCCCGCGGACAGGTGCTTGCCGAAATGGACCGGCTCCAACTGGACCAGGCGGCGCTCAAACTCAAGAACGACGAGACGGAACTGGCCCGGGTGAAGCAATTGCTGGCCGAAGGGGGCGTGTCACAAGCGGATTATGACCAGCTGGAACTTGCCTTCCAGGTCAGCAAGGGCAGTTATGACAACCTCTTGGAGAACACCATTCTGCGCAGTCCCATCGACGGCGTGGTTACGGCGCGTGGCTATGACCGGGGGGATATGTACACGATGGGGCAGCCCATTTATACCGTGGAGCAGATTACGCCCGTGAAAATCCTTGTGGGGGTGTCCGAAAGCGATTATACGCGGGTGAAGCGGGGGGACAGCGTGAGCCTGACCGCAGACGCCCTGGGCGGAAAGACCTTTACCGGCCAGATCAACCGCCTGTACCCGACGATGGATGCCGCATCCCATACCTTCAACGTGGAAGTCGTCGTCCGGAATGCCGACCGGCAGTTGCGTCCCGGCATGTATGCCCGCGTCACGGTCCGGTTCGGAAGCCGCCGCTCCGTCGTGGTGCCGGACATGGCCGTCCGCAAAATCCAGGGTTCCGGGCAGCGTACCGTCTATACCGTGGAAGCGGACGGGACGGTCGCGGTAAAGCCTGTGACGCCGGGGCGCCGTTGGGACGGGAAATATGAAATCCTGTCCGGATTGCAGGAAGGGGAACAGATTATCGTAAAAGGCCATACGGCGGTACGCGCCGGGGACAAAGTGGAAGTGGCTGCCTTATGAGCATTTACCGGACAGCCGTCAAGAATCCCGTCACGACGGCGCTGATTTTCATCGCGTTCATGGTGTTCGGCCTCTTCTCCCTGAGCCGGACGAGCATCGCCCAGTTCCCGGAATTCGATGCCAATGTCATCATGGTCATGTCTTCCTACCAGGGGGCCAATGCCGCGGATATCGAGACCAACCTGACCAAGGTGCTGGAAAACGCTCTCAACGGTGTGGAAAACCTCAAGGAACTGAACAGCAAGTCCAAGGAGAACGTCAGCCTGCTGACCCTGCGCTTTGAATATGGCACGGATATCGAAGAGGCCACCAACAATGTGCGGGACAAACTGGATTTGGTGAATTCGATGCTGCCGGACGGCGCTTCGCTGCCGGTCATCTTCAAGTTCAGCGCAGACGACATGCCGATCATGTTCCTGACGGCGACGGCGGACGAGAGCATTTCCGGCCTGGACAAAATCCTGGAAGACAAGGTCTCCACCCCGCTGGCGCGTGTGAGCGGTGTGGGAACCGTCTCCATCGCCGGTGCCCCGACGCGGGAAATCCAAGTGTATTGCGATCCGGCCAAACTGGAAGCGTATGGCTTGAATATCAGTGCGATAGCCGGGATTATTTCCAATGAAAACCGGAATTTGCCGTCGGGCAACATCGACATCGGCTCCAACACCTATACCCTGCGTGTGCAGAAAGAGTTCAAAGACCCTTCCGAACTGCTGGACATCGTGGTCGGCACGGCGAATGGGCGGACGGTCTATCTGCGGGATGTCGCGACCGTGCGGGACGGCAGCGAAGAGCGGGAACAGGAATCCTATACCAACGGCACGCGCTGCGCCCGCATCATCATCCAGAAGCAGAGCGGTGCCAACACCGTGGATGTAATCAAGGGGGTGAAGAAACAACTCGTGCAAATCGAGCGCAACCTGCCTGCCGACGTCCACATCTCCATCCTGAACGACGGTTCGCGGGAAATCATCAACACCATCAAGACCTTGCGCGATACCATCATCATCACCTTCATCGTGGTGATGCTCATCGTGCTGGTGTTTCTCGGCAGCTGGAAATCCACCTTCATCATCATCCTGTCCATCCCGATTGCGCTGCTGGCCTCCTTGGTGTATCTTTTCGCAACGGGCAATACGCTGAATATCATTTCGATGTCGGCCCTTGCCATTGCCATCGGCATGGTGGTGGACGACGCCATCGTCGTGCTGGAAAACGTGTCCACGCATGTGGGACGGGGCGAGAAACCCACGGAAGCGGCGGTACACGGCACGGCGGAAGTGGGTATTTCCGTCATTGCGTCCACGCTGACGATGCTCTGCGTTTTCCTCCCGCTGACGATGAGTAACGGCCTTGCCGGCATCATGTTCAAGCAACTCGGCTGGATTGTGAGCATCATCATGGTTGTGTCCACCACGGCGGCCCTGACCCTCGTTCCGATGCTCTGTTCGCGCTGGCTCCGTCCGAAAGAGGCGCACGGCGGCTTTTACAAAGCCGTTTTTGTGCCCATCAACCGCTTCATCGACTGGATTTCCCGCGGATACGGGCACGTCATCCATTGGGCGACCAAGCGGCGCAAGCTGGTGATTATCGGCTTTGCCCTCATATTTGTCCTGACACTGGTGCTGCTCGGGCCGGGGCTGAAAACCGAGTTTTTCCCCCACAGCGATACCGACCGTATTTCGGCGAACATCGAATTGCCCATGGGAACCGCGCAGGACGTGACGCGCGAATTCGCCGGGGCGATTTACGCGGAATTGCACGAAGCCGTTCCCGAGGCCCGTTTCATCAATACGACCTTCGGGCAGGCGGATTCCGACAACATCTTCGCCAGCATGCAGAACAACGGCACGCACGTCGTGTCCCTGAACCTCAACATCGGGACCAGCGGTACCCGCAAGCGGAGTTCCGCTGAGATTGCGGACGTGGTGCGCGACGTCATCAGACGGCATCCGGAAGTGCGGCGTGCCACGGTGACGGAAGGCGGTGGCGGCATGGGCGGTGCGTCGAAAATCTCGGTGGAGGTCTATGGCTACAGTTTTGAAGAGACCGACCGTGTGGCGAAAACATTGCAGGCCGGTATGTTGCAGGACCCGGCTTTTGCGCAGGTAACCCTGAGCCGTGATGAATACACCCCCGAGTACCAGATGGATTTCGACCGGACGAAACTTTCGCTCAACGGGCTGAATTCCACCGCCGCCGGGGCTGCGTTCAGTGCGGCCATGAACGGGACCGTCGCTTCTTACTACCGGGAGGACGGCGAGGAATACTACATCCGTGTCCGCTATGCCCCGGAATTCCGGACGAGCATCGAGGACATGGAGAACATCAGTGTCACGAATGCCCTTGGCAAGCAGGTCAAAATGAAGGAACTCGGCACCATCGTGGAAACGCAGGTGCCGCCCACCATCGAGCGCAAGGACCGGGCACGGCTCATCACCGTCAGCGGCATCGTCGCCCGCAATACCGCCCTTTCCGATGCGGTGGCTGCGGCAAGCAAGGTCATCGACGCGACGGAGATTCCTGCAGAACTGACGGTGGTCATTGCCGGGGATTATGAAGACCAGCAGGAGATGTTTGCCGACCTGATTGTTCTGATTATCCTGATAATCATTCTGGTATATATGGTCATGGCCTCGCAGTTCGAGTCGTTCATGAGTCCTTTTGTCATCATGTTCAGCGTTCCATTCGCCCTCGTGGGCATCTTGCTGGGTTTCTGGATTACCGGTGAAAGCCTGGGCATGATGGGCATGGTGGGGGTGATTATCCTGCTGGGCATCGTGGTCAAGAACGGTATCGTACTCATCGATTACACCATTCTCTGCCGGGAGCGGGGCATGAACGTGCGGGAAGCGTCCGTCACGGCTGCCAGAAGCCGCCTGCGCCCGATTTTGATGACGACGCTCACCACCGTACTCGGCATGTTGCCCATGGCTGTCGGGACGGGCGAGGGCTCGGAAATGTGGCGACCGCTCGGCGTGACCGTCTGCTGGGGGCTTTCCATCTCCACGCTTGTCACGCTTGTGCTGATTCCGACGGTATATTGCGCGTTCTGTACGGCAGGCGAGCGGCGTAAACAGAAAAAACTTGCGAAATCCGGGTTATGAAAGCTATTTTTATCAGTTATAATCAGGCCTACAATGAAGAAATAGCCGAATTGCTGGCAGCATTTCACCAGCGGGGATATACCTGCTGGGAGGAAATCCAGGGCAGGGGCGGAATCAATGGCCAGCCCCACATGGGGAGCCATGCCTGGCCCGCACTGAACAATGCCATCCTTTCCGTCGTCGCGGATGACAAGGTGGACGGCATTCTGGATGCATTGAAGGCAAAAGACGAAGAAGCGCCGGACCTGGGACTCCGGGCATTTGTGTGGAACGTGGAAAAATCCATTTGAAATTCATATATTTGTACGAATATGGAAACAGTTATTACCTCCAACAATTTTCAGGATATCCTGGCGGCGCCCGGTGTCCTGATGATAGATTTTTGGGCCGTGTGGTGCGGTCCCTGCCGTATGCTTGCCCCCCGTGTCGATGAAATCGCCGGAAAATTTGCCGGGAAGGCCGTCATCGCCAAGTGCAACGTGGATGATTGCGGCGACATTGCCGAACAGTTCGGCATCCGGAATATTCCCACCCTGCTGTTCTTCAAGGACGGCGCCTTGGTGGACCGGAGCGTCGGCCTGGTGTCGGTCGCGGATATCGAAGCGAAGCTGAACCAACTGCTATGACCGGGGAGAAGAGGGTTTTATTCTTCTGCTCCGCAAACAGCGACATCGATCCGAAATATGGCCAGGCTGCCCGGGAAATCGTCCGAGCAGCCGTTTCGCGCGGATATACCATCGTGTCCGGCGGAACGACCAAGGGGATGATGAACGTCATCGGAGAAGAAGCGGAACGTTGCGGTGGGCGCCATATCGGTGTCCTGCCGCACTTTATGGAGCCGCTTCGCTATCCCGGGCTCAGCGAGACCGTTTGGGCGGATACCATGTCCGCTCGCAAGGAAGCCATGCGGGCGGGAGCCGGTCTTGTCATCGCCCTGCCCGGCGGCATCGGGACGCTGGATGAATTGTTCGAAACGCTGGTGCTTGTCAAACTTGGCCGGTACCACGCCCGGGTGGCGGCGCTCAACCTCGGCGGTTTCTACGACCCGCTTGAGGCACTGCTCTCCCACCTTGTCCGCAGCGGCATGCTGGCGCCCCGGGACAAAGCCATCCTCCAACTGCCTGAAAGCGTGGAGGAAGTGCTTGCGATGTTATGAACCGGGACGCCATCATACGGATGCTAGGCAGTGACTGGACGGACTGTGAACGGTTCGTCCGGGAAGCGCTGCGTTCCGACATTGCGTTGTTGAACCGGCTCAACGACGGCTTGCTGGAAAACGGCGGCAAGCAGCTGCGCCCGATGCTTTCCCTGCTGGTGGCCCGTGCCTGCGGGGCCTGCAACGACGACAGCCGGCGCTATGCCGCTGCGGCGGAACTGCTGCACAACGCCACGCTCCTGCATGACGACGTGGCTGACGAAAGCGCCACCCGCCGCAACCGCCCGACCCTTTCCGCCCTGATGGGGCCGACCACGGCTGTGCTGGTCGGGGATTTCTGGCTGGCCAAAGTGGTGGGCCTGGTGGTTTCCTCCCAGCATCACGAATCGGTCATTCCTTTGTATGCCAAGACTTTGTCGGACTTGGCGGAAGGCGAGATGTTTCAGTTGGAAAAAGCGGAAAAGGCCGATACGGCGGAAGCGGATTACCTGCACATCGTATATGGCAAAACCGCATCCCTGTTTGAAACGGCTTGCCGCGCCGCTGCGCTGTCGGCTGACGCCCCGCACCACTTGGTGGAGGCTGCCGGGCGTTATGGCGCCGCTACCGGTATCGGATTCCAGATTCGGGACGATATGCTGGACTACGGGACGGACGGCCAGACCGGCAAGCCGGTCGGCAGTGACTTGAAAGAGGGAAAGATGACCTTGCCGCTGATAGGAGCCCTCGCAGGCTATCCCGAAGAGGCCGCGCTGCGCGGGAGAATCCGGCAAGTGGCCGCCCATCCCGACTACTGTGAAGAAATTCGCCGGTTCGTACTGGAACGCGGCGGTCTCGCGTATGCGGCGAAGCGGCTGGATGATTATGTGCAAGAAGCGCTAACGGCTTTGGAGGTGTTTCCGCCGTCCCCGGAACGGGATGCGCTGGAACAGCTGACCCGTTATAATGCAGATAGGACACGATGAGATTTGCGGATATACATACGGACGCGGACGTTGTCCGGGCGCTGAAAGGCATGGTGGACGGCGGCAAAGTGCCGCACGCGCTTCTGTTCCGTGAACCGGACGGGGGCGGGGCCGTTCCCCTGTGCCTGGCATTCCTGCAATACCTGTTCTGCAGGAACCGGCAGGAAGAAGACAGTTGCGGCGTCTGTCCCTCCTGTAACAAAGTGTCCAAACTGATTCATCCGGATATCCGCTTCATTTTTCCGACAGCCGCTTCGGACAAATCCCGTCCGGGAGAAGCGCGTTCCGTCCAGCAGGCGGGCGTGTTCCGGGCGCTGGTGACGGAGCATCCGTATTTCCGCGAATCGGAATTGGCGGACGCCCTCGGCATCGAGGGGAAATCTTCGCTGATTGCCGTCGCGGAAGCACGGGAACTGCTCACTTCCCTCGCCATGAGTTCGCTGGAGGGCGGCTGGCGTGCCGTCGTCATGTATCTGCCGGAAAAAATGAACCAGGAAACGGCGAACCGCCTGCTGAAAGCCATTGAAGAGCCGGAACAGCGCACGCTTTTCCTGTTGGTGACCCATGCGATGGAAAAGGTGCTGCCTACCATCGCTTCGCGTTGCCAGCGCATCACCGTTCACGGGGAGGATGGGCGCCGTGCCCCGGATTTTCCGGAGCCGGAATTGTTTGCCGACCTGATGGATGCGCTGCTTGCCCGCGACCTGTGGGCGGCGCTGGACGTCGGCGAGCGGATTGCCGCGCTTCCTTCGCGGGAAAGTGTCAAAGCTTTTTGTATCTTTGCCGCAGATGCGTTGCGAAACGTTTTTCTCGTCCAACAGGGCTTGCCGCAATTGGGTGATGCACAGGGTCGTACTGCCGAATGGGCGGCGAAATGCCGGAAAAGCTTTCCCCGGAATGCCATGGCCTGCTTCAACCGGGCACGCATGCTGGTGGAGCGCAACGTAAACCAGAAACTCCTGTCTGCCGATTTGGTAAACCGCCTGTCCGGATGGGTGTAACGAAATGATGAGACCAATGAAACAAGACGCCATTCAATACGATTGCTTCCGGGGCTGTGCCGTCATCAGCACGGAGGGGGAAGAGGGCGGGAAAACTTTCCGATACCGCCAGGGTTGCTGCAAACTGGGCAGTTTCAACTGTTTGCAGGGAGCTGAAGACGGAACATTCTCGAAATTGTTCGAGGTGCGTTTCAAGAATACGCGCAAGGGATTCTATAGCAATGATTCCGGGCAGAAAATCAATATCGGGGACATGGTGATTGTCGAAGCGATGAACGGCCATGACCTCGGCATCGTCACCCTTGCCGGGCCCGTGGTCGGCCGGCAGATGCGCTGCAAGGGCATAGACCCGGAGAACACCGTTTTCCGGAAAATCTATCGCAAGGCCAGGCCGGTGGATATTGAAAAATGGCAGGAGGCCATTGCCCGGGAACAGGAAACGATGATCAAGGCCCGCCGGATTGCTGCGGAAATGGGCTTGGAGATGAAAATCGGTGACGTGGAATTCCAGGGGGATGGCACCAAGGCCATTTTCTATTATATTGCAGACGGACGTGTGGATTTCCGGCAGCTTATCAAGGTGTTTGCCGAAGAGTTCCGCATCCGCATCGAAATGAAGCAAATCGGCGCCCGACAGGAAGCCGGGCTGATTGGCGGGCTGGGCATCTGTGGCCGGGAATTGTGCTGTGCTAATTACATTTCTTCCTTCCAGAGCATTTCCACGGCTGCGGCCCGTTGCCAGGATTTGTCGCTCAATCCCCAGAAGCTCGCGGGGCAGTGCGGCAAACTGAAATGCTGCCTCAATTACGAGGTCGCCAATTACCTTGATGCCCAGTCCCGCATCCCCCGCGTGAGCGAGCCGCTTGAATTCCAAGATGGTTTGGCGTGGCTGCGCAAGACGGACATCTTGCAGGAAACCCTGTATTTCTCCTATGAAAAGGGCTCCGATGCAGATTTGTATCCGCTGCGAGCTTCGGAAGTCCGGGAAATCATCCAGCAAAACCGGAACGGCATCAAGCCGGAGTCCCTGCGCAGCGAACCGGAAATCTCCGCGCCGGAATTCGTTACTGCCGTGGGCGATGACAGCATTTCCCGTTTCGACAGTCCCCGGCGCAAACGGAACCGCTCCGGGAAAGGCCGCAAGAAAGAAGGCCGGAACGGCGGCGGAAACGGGACGAAGCGCCAGCGATGAGGATTCTGCCGCTGCTGTTGCTGCTGCTGGGCCTGTCTGCCTGTCACCGGCCCGCTTCCTATGAACTTTTCATCAAGGGAGCGGCGGAACGGTACGATTTCTCCCTGGACCTTTCGGACAGCAGCTGTACATACGACATTGCTTTCTTTACCCGGGTGGATACGCCTGTTTTCCGGCGGGACAGCCTGCCGGATTCCTTTCCGATGACCGTCCGGTGGTCCGGTCCTTCCGGGCAGGCGTTTGAAGAGACCGTATATTATCCCGTCCGGGAAAGCCGTGTGCCATACCGCAGCGGGGTCGTTCCGGTAGAATACGGAAACTGGACGCTGTCCGTCCGTCTTCCCCAACCGCCCGGACGCTTGCGCGGACTGGGCTTGATTTGTCGATATGGGCCACGATAAACTTCGGAAATTCGCAGAGAACGAACATTTCTCCTGCCTGCTCCAGCCTGCTGCCTCCGCATTGCTGGCAGACGGCTATTTTGCGCTCCGGGACCACGAGGTCAAGGGGCATTGGGCCGCTCGTTTTGGCAACGGCGGGGACATTGTCCTGGAACTGGGCTGCGGAAAAGGGGAATATACCCTTGATTTGGCAAGGCGGGATATCTCGCGCAATTTCATCGGTGTGGATATCAAGGGGGCGCGACTGTGGAAAGGCGCGAAAGCGGCGACGGAACAGGCGCTGCCGAATGTGGCGTTCCTGCGGACACGCATTGAATTCATCCGGGCCTTCTTCGCCCCCGGGGAAGTGTCCGGAATATGGCTCACCTTCCCCGATCCCCAGATGCGGAAGGAGAATGCCCGCTTGACCGCACCGGTGTTTCTGGAGCGTTACCGGACATTCCTGAAACCCGGCGGCAAGGTCCGCCTGAAAACGGATTCCCAGTTCCTGTACCGCTATACCCTTGCCCTTTGCGAAGCCAACGGATTGGCAGTCAAGGTCGCGCGGGAAGACCTGTACGGCGGGCCCCGGGATTTGGAACCGGCACTGTATGAGGTGCAGACCTTTTACGAAAAAATGTTTTTGGAACAGGGGTATAAGATTTATTATTTGGAGTTTACGCTTGACCATGAGGGGGCGATTGTCTCTCCGCCGGATTTTGACGCGCAGGCGTGGCGGGCGGTGGAGGGGCCGCGGCAACTTTTCGGGCGCGACACGGCGGAAACGCGGCGGCAGAAGCTTCGCGGCAAGGCTGCCGGGCTGTTGCTCCTGTTCCTGTGTGCCGGGTTTTCCCTTCGTGCGCAGGAGCGGCCTTGTTCCCTGCAAGCCGCAGCCCTGTATGGCTGGAACACGGGTTTTTCCCATTATGGGGGCGTGCAGCTGCTGGCGGACCTGCCTTTTCACCGGAATTTCGAGGGAGGTGCCTGTATGGAAGCCCTGACGCCGGGCGTGTTCGGCGGCACCGTGGTGGCCCGTCCCCTGCTGCCGCTGCCTGTGGGGGCCCTGTTTCTGGAAACCGGCATGAATGTCCGGTTTTTTCCTGTCTGGCGCATCTGGGAGGGAAACCTCGCACTGCGGCTGGGCTACCGGATGGATTATGTCCATGTCCAATGCGGGCTGCATGGCCGGATGATTTTCGATATGGACCATGCGGAAGGCGGGCATCCCCTGCAGGAACCCTGCAATCTCCAATACCTGCTGGCTGTCCGGCTGCGTCCCGCGACCTCCCGCTGGAATGCCGGCGCGGGCGTGGCGAACTTCGACGAGGCGGCCTGTTACCGGACATGGGAGCCTTTTTTCTTCCTGCACGGGCGCTATGACTGTTCCGCGCATCTGCGCCTGCGCACCCGTGTGGCGTGGAAGCCGGCGGGGATGTTTCATATGAATGCCTCGTTGTTCGGGGTGCTTGTCCGCCTGGGGCTGGAATATTCCTTCTGATGAAAACGATAGCCAAGTGCCTTTTCCTGTTGCTGGTACCGGGCCTGGTTGCCTGCACGGACCGCTATGACTGGGCGGGCATGGTGTTGTCCCAAAGCCCGGACGTAAACCGCCGCTTTGCCGAATCGGTGGCGTGGAATGCCGCCGTGCCGCCGCAGCACCAGCAAGTGGCGCAAGATTGCTACCGGCTCTATGTGGGCAGTGACCTGCACATCGGAGACGGAACGGAGGCGGCGTCCCGATTTGTGTCCGACTGCCTGCAAGACCCGCACAGTGCGCCTTTTGCCCTCGTACTTGGGGATTTCGTCAACCGGAGGAACCGTTTTGCCCTCGTTTCGGAATGCCTTGCCCCGCTTGCCGAAAATGGCCGCACCCTGTTTCCGACGGTTGGCAACCACGACTTGTATTTCGGCCAATGGAGCGAGTACAGGACATATTTCCACACTGCTACCTATTGGTTTGAGGTGACGACCCCGACAGCGGGCAAGGACCTGTTTATCTGCCTGGATTCCGGCAACGGTACACTGGGAACCCGGCAGCGTGCATGGGTGGAAGAACAGCTGCGTACTGCACAAGGTGCCTACAGGCATATTTTCATCCTGACACACACCCATTTCTTCCTGCCCGGCGGAACGCCGGAACACGCTCGTATTTTCAACACGGAGGAGGAATATGACCTGCTGCACCTGTTCGCCCGCTATGGCGTGGACGCGGTGTTTTCCGGGCACGACCACCACCGGGCCGACGTCACCTTCAAGGGTGTTCGCTATTTCGTGCTGGATGCCCTTTCCGAGCAGGAAACAGCCAGCTGGTACGGTATTTTTACCATCGGGGACGACATCACCCCGCAATACGTCCGGGTCCGCTGACCTTTTCCGGCATCTGCGCACAGCTACAGCATTTTCAGGATGATGCTGTCGGCGATGAAGAAATCGCGTTCCGGGATGCGGATGTGTCGGCCGTCCAGTTCGATGCCTTCGGCAGTGCGGAGGCCGAGCATGATTTGCTCCTCACGGATTTCTTCTTTTGTCAGGATTTCCTGCGTCGCATGCCAGCCGGAAAGTTCCTGTGAATTCCAGCTGCGGATTTCCTGTCCGCCCGTTTTTCGAAGCGAATGGGCGCCGGGACCCAGACCCACATAGGGCACGCGACGCCAATAGGCCTCATTGTGGCGGGCGTGGCGTCCCGGAAGAGACCAGTTGGAAATTTCATAATGTTCATAGCCGGCGTCCCGCATCTGCCCGCAAATCTGGTCATATTGGGTGCGGCACGTTTCGTCGGAGGCTTCCCGGAACTGTCCGGCGGCCAACTGTTCCGCCAGGGCGCTTCCCGTTTCGATGGACAATTGGTAAGCGGACAGATGTTCCGGACGCCATGAAAGCAGGGTATCCAGCGTTGCGGCATCGTAGGTGTCGAAACCGAAAATCATATCCACGCTGATGTTGTCGAAACCGGCTTTCCGCAGGGTTTGGAATGCGCGTGCGGCTCCTGCTGCATCGTGCCTGCGCCGCATCCAGCGCAGGACAGGGTCGGACAGGGACTGTACCCCCATACTGATGCGGTTGACCCCCAGTGTACGCAGGCCTTGGGCATAGTCCGGCGTGATGTCGTCAGGATTGACTTCTATGGTAAATTCGTCATAATCCTTCTTTCCCAGCGTTTCGACGATGCGGGCGATATCGGAAAGCGGCAGCACCGAGGGGGTACCGCCGCCTATGTACAAGGTATCCGTTCCGGAACAGTCTGCGATTTCCTCCCGCCGTGCGTCTATTTCCGCGCAAACGCCCCGGACATATGTCTTGGAAGCCCGTCCGCAGGCAATTTCGGAGTAGAAATCACAATAAACGCAGAAGCTCCGGCAGAACGGAACATGGATATACACCATCAGCGGAGCATCAACTCGGCAGCGCCAAGGCGCGCTTGTTCGGTGTAAGCCTCTACCACATAGATGCCTTTGGTGAAAGCGGGGATGTTGTTTACGTAAATGCTCAATTCCACTTCTGCACCATTATATTCCACGACCCGGGAGGCGGACGCCTCAAGCGTCTGTCCGTTGAACGGGAACGTCGTATTGCTGCCGTCCTGCAGCAGGTTGCCGTCCGGATCCATCACCCGGACATACACCTGCACATTGCCTTTGGGCGCCAGGTCGTTTTCAACCAGCGACAGCGTAGCCAGCAGGCGGGCGGCGGTTTTGTGGCTGGTGACCGCCTTGTTGCCGTTTTTGTTGTAGGCTTCGAGCCGCAGTCCGCGGGCCTTGATGATGGAACCGGTCTGTACCTTGCCGGCGAGGTCTTCTACCTGCTCGGTCAATTCCTCATTGATTTTCTTTTGTTTGGCCGCTTCCCTGCGCGCCTGGGCCGCATCCGCCGTCAGTTTGTGGTTGAGGGTGTTCAGGGAGTCGATTTGGACGATATACCCGCGCATGATACTCCGCAAGGTGCCCAGTTCTTTTTCATACTGGCGCATCTTGGTGCGGTTTGTCGCCTCTGTCTTCTTGATGCGGTCCACGAGCTGGGCGATTTCTTCGCGGGAAGAATCCAGCTGCATGTTGATGGCGTCGTAATCTGAAGACAGGTTTTCATAATCATGCTGGAGGGATTCAATCTGTGCGGTCAGTTCCTGCTTTTCTGCATCCAGTTCTTTCACAAGTCCGGATTTGCTGCTCCAGACATACGCCAGCGCAGCCGCCAGTACGCATGCGACGGCAATCATGGCATACATTGTATATTTCAGGCCGCTGTTCGCTTTTTTCTCCTGCTCCTGCCGGGCAATTCTTTCAAGGGGGTCTTCTCTTTCCATTTTCTTCCAGTTTTTGGGCAAAATGTTCCAATTTCTTACAAATCATTCCAAAATAACACAATTTTGCCCACTTTTCCAAAAATGGCTCTATCTGCCGGTCGCAGACGGGGACAGGTTGTTCCCTTTTCATCTGCTTTAATGCCGCGTGGGAGCGATAAAGGACATTCTGGCGAGGCAGGAAAGAAAAAGCAGGAGAGGTCAGCCTCCCCTGCCAAAGACAAAAACTCGCAAGCGGTGTTCCCCGGAAAATTACAACGCGGTCACCTCACAGATGACGCTCGTCTCCAGCCCCAGTGCCTTCATCTTCCGGGCAGAAGCCCATAATATAGCCTGTGAGAGCGTGTCACTCTTCCCATTCTAATTGAATTGTCCAGATTCAGTTACAAGGAATCGTCAAACGCTTTCTAATATGTCCTGCCGTATTGGGGCACGGCAGCAACGGCAAATATGGGAAGATTTTCACAAGATTGCATAACTTGTGTGCGGATTATGGGGATGTTGCAAAAAAAATTCCTATTTTTGTCGCATGGATTAGCAAGGAATATAGTTAGTAGTAATAGCTTTATGGAAAAATTTGTCAAGAATTACGTAGAAGGTTTCATGGCCGGACTCGTGGCCAAGAATCCGGGTGAAAAGGAATTTCACCAGGCGGTGAAAGAGGTGCTCGAGAGTGTTGCGCCTTATCTGGAGAAATACCCGTACTTGCTGGACCAGAAAATCATGGAGCGGATGGTGGAGCCGGAACGCGTCATCATGTTCCGCGTTCCGTGGATGGACGACAAGGGGGAAATCCACGTGAACCGGGGGTTCCGGGTGCAGATGAACAGCGCCATCGGGCCGTACAAGGAAGGTATCCGTTTCCATTACAGCGTGAATCTCAGCATCATGAAGTTCCTGGCTTTCGAGCAGACCTTCAAGAACAGCCTGACGACCCTGCCGATGGGCGGCGCGAAAGGCGGTTCCGATTTCAGCCCGCGCGGAAAGTCCGATGCGGAGGTGATGCGTTTCTGCCAGAGTTTCATCACGGAGTTGTTCCGCCATATCGGGGCGGATACCGATGTGCCGGCCGGTGATATCGGTGTCGGCGGTCGGGAAGTCGGGTATATGTTCGGGCAGTACAAGCGCCTTCGTGATGAGTTTACGGGGACGTTTACCGGCAAGGGCCAGGCTTGGGGCGGCAGCCTGCTGCGTCCCGAGGCCACCGGCTACGGCGCCTGCTATTTCGCGCAGGAGATGCTCGCGACCCGCGGCAAATCCTTCGAGGGGCAGACCGTCGTGGTCTCCGGGGCCGGCAATGTGGCGCAGCATGCGGCGGAAAAGGCCATGCGGCTGGGCGCCAAAGTGGTGACGCTGAGCGATTCCGATGGGTTTATTTATGACCCGGACGGGTTTGACGAAGAAAAAATCGCCTATGTCAAGCAGCTCAAGAATGTCATTCGCGGGCGTATCAAGGAATATGTCACCCGATATCCGAAAGCGCAGTATTTCCCCGGAGAGCGCCCGTGGGGCATTCCCTGCGATATCGCGATGCCGTGCGCCACGCAGAATGAAATCAATGCGGAAGATGCCGCGAAACTGGTTGCGGGCGGCTGCTATTGCGTGACCGAAGGCGCCAATATGCCTACGACGCCGGAAGCCATTGCCATTTTCCAGCAGGCAAAGCTGCTCTATTCGCCCGGCAAGGCCTCCAATGCGGGCGGTGTCGCTACTTCCGGTCTGGAAATGTCCCAGAATTCCATCCGCCAGAAATGGACGGCGGAGGAAGTGGACAAGGAACTGCACCGGATTATGTCCGATATCCACGCCGCCTGTGTCAAATATGGCACGGAAGAGGATGGCTATATCAATTATGTGAAAGGAGCCAACATCGCCGGTTTCATCAAGGTGGCCGGGGCGATGGTGGACCAGGGCCTCGTGTAACAAAACGCCGGATGACGCAGGACTATACCACGCTCATGCTCAGGAGGATCCGTCGGATTCTCCTGATTTGTAGCAACTACGACAGCTTTGCGCTGGAAGAGGACGGTCGCCTCGATGCGCAGATTGCGCTGGAATATGCGGAACTGAACCTCAGCAACCCGCCGGACATCGAGCGGGTGGAGTCCACCGTCGAAGCGCTGGCCCTGCTGGCAGGCGGGGCGCGGTTCGACCTCGTCATCACGATGTACAATGTCGGGGAAGTCGATGTGTTCGATTTTTCCCGCAAGGCCAAGGAATATGACCCGGCGATGCCCGTGGTGCTGCTGTCCGCATTTTTCAAAGGTTTTTACAAGAAGCTGGAAGACAAAGACCGGTCCTGTATCGACTATATCTTTTTCTGGAACAACTCCACGGACCTCATCATCGCGATTATCAAGTTGTTGGAGGATAAGCTGAATGCGGACCACGATATCTTGGAAGCGGGGGTGCAGGCCATTATCCTGGTGGAGGATTCCGCCCGGTATTATTCCACCTACCTGCCGGTGCTTTACAAACTGGTACTCATGCAGAACAACGTGGCTGTCCGGGATACGCTCAACGAGCGCCAGCGGCTGGTTCGCAAGCGTTCTCGCCCCAAAATCCTGATGGCCACCAATTACGCCGACGCCGTGGCCCTGTATGAGCGCTATCGCAGCAACATGCTCGGCATCATTTCCGACGTCGGATTCGTGCTCCACAAGGATGACAAGGAAGAAAAAATCGATGCCGGTGTGGATTTGTGCAAACTGGTGCATGGCGACAATCCGAAGCTGCCTTTCCTCATGCAGTCTTCGCAGGAGAGCATGCGGGCGGTTGCCGAACAACTGAAGGTGGGCTTCCTGCTGAAGACGTCCAAGATGCTGACCCACGAACTGGGTGAATATATCAACCGCGAGTTCTGTTTCGGGGATTTCGTCATTACCCACCCCGAAACAGGCGAGGAAATCGCCCGGGCGAAAGACCTGCATGAACTGGAAAAAGTGCTCGAGACCGCGCCGGAAGAGGTCATCCGCAGTTTTTCGGAAAACAACCACATATCCAAGTGGCTGCTGGCCAGGGGCCTGTTCTCCATCGGGCGGGTCATCAGCCGGTTCAGCATCGTGTCCTGTGCTGAAATAGAGAATGCCCGTCGCATCATCGTGCAGGCCATCCATGATTTCCGCATCGCACAAGGCTTGGGTTCCGTGGCGGAATTCAATCCGGCCACGTACAACGATGCCATCCGCTTTGCCAAGCTGGGCAGCGGCTCAATGGGCGGGAAAGCCCGGGGACTGGCGTTCCTTAACCATATCCTGCAAGAGTATCACCTGTATGACAAATGGGAGGGGGTCCGGGTGGTCGTGCCCCGTACCGTGGTCATTACGACGGATTATTTCGACCATTTCATCATTGAGAACGGCTTGCAGTATGTCGTCAATTCCGACCTGTCCGATGCGGAGATACTCTCCGAGTTCGTGGCCTCCACGCTGCCGTCGGAGCTTTCGGATTCGTTGCGGATTTTTATCCGGAATGCCAAGCGACCGCTGGCCGTACGCTCGTCCTCAAAACTGGAAGATTCGTATTACCAGCCGTTTGCCGGGGTGTATTCTACCTATATGATTCCGCGGACCGAAAACGAAGACCAGGAACTGCGCCTGTTGGCAAAGGCCATCAAGAGCGTCTATGCCAGCGTGTATTTCTCGGCTGCGCGTGCGTATATTACCGCTACGGCCAACGTCATTTCCGAAGAGAAAATGGCCATCGTCGTTCAGGAAATCTGTGGCAGCGAAGACGGGGGATATTATTTCCCCACCCTGTCTGGTGTCGCCCGCTCGGTCAATTTCTACCCGGTGGGCAATGAAAATGCCGAAGACGGCATCGTCAAGCTCGCGTACGGGCTCGGCAAGGCCGTGGTGGACGGGGAACAGGTGCTCCGTTTTTCCCCGAAATATCCCAAACATATAATCCAGACCTCCACTCCGGAGGCGACGATGACCGAGACGCAGCGCAACATGCTTGCCCTGAACCTCCAGCCGGAAAAATTCAAGACGTCGCCCGACGATGCCGTGAACCTGGATCGTTTTGATGTCGCGGCCTGTTCCCGTTTCCGGTCTTTCGGCAAAGTGGTCTCGACCTGGGACCGGGAGAATATGCGGATTGTGGACTCTCCCTATCCGGAGGGGCCGAAATACATCACGTTTGCCCATATCCTGAAATACAACACCTTCCCGCTGGCCCAAATCATGGACGAGTTGCTGGAGATTTCCCGCAAGGAGGTCAAGTGCAACGTGGAAATCGAGTTTGCTGCAGACCTGGACGTGGACGAGGACCGTCCGGCCCAGTTCAATGTCCTGCAGGTGCGGCCCATTTCCGTGGACAGCCGAGACGCCGAAGTGGATTGGGACAAAGTCGATGAATCCGGGGCCGTCATTCGCTCCGTCAGTGCTTTGGGGACGGGCTGGATAGACGGGGTAAGCGATTTCGTATATCTCAGGAAAGAATCGTTCAATGTGCTCAAAACCGGGGAGATTGCCCGTGAAGTGGCGGCGCTCAATGCCCGGATGAAGGGATGCGGCTATGTGCTGGTGGGCTTCGGGCGCTGGGGTACCAGTGTGCCTTCCCTCGGTGTACCTGTGCGCTGGGCGGATATTTCAGAAGCCCGCGTCATCGTCGAGTGTTCGTTGGAGAATTTCCGCGTGGACCCCAGCCAGGGGACCCATTTCTTCCAGAACCTGACATCTTTCAATGTGGGCTATATCAATGTGGACCCGTATGCCCACCGGGGCGAAAGCATCGATTTCGAGCGGCTGGACGCGATGCCTGCGGTCTTTGAAACGGAATATCTGCGCCATGTGCGTTTCCCGGTGCCGCTCCGCATCTGCGTGGACGGGAGGACTTCCCGTGCGCTGGTGGCCGGATAGAATAGAAGAAAATAATTAATAATCATATAATTATCAATGCTTATGAAAAAATTGTTTGTTTTGCTTGCGGCCCTCGGCCTGCTGTGTGCCTGTAAATTTGATTTCGACGTCAAACTTAGTCCAACGATTGCCGGATGGTCTTATGCGGTAGAAAAGGCGTATTCCCAGATGGGAAATGCCGATGCGGAAAAGGCGTTGGAAGCCGTCATCATCGGAGGCAAGACGGGCTGGGCCTGCAAGAAAGGGGAGACCCGCGATTTCCAAATCCAGTTGATGGGAAGCAAATTCGGTGGTAAGCCGGATAAACTGGAGATTTACTATTTCCTGCGCGGTACGGTCACATTCCTGTCCGGCAGCAGCTGCGCCATCAAGATGAAAGACAATTTCCCGTACATCGAAGGGACGTACGCCATCCAGATTTCTACGAAGGACGACAAGGAATACGTCGAATTGGACGGTGGCGAGAAGCAACTCAAGATGCACTTCTGGCACGAAACGGATTAAAAGCCTGTCCGCGGTTTCCGCTGTGTGAGGAAGGGGGATGACGAAAGTCTTAGGACTTGCGGTCATCCTCTTTTTTTGTCATGCTGCCTCCGGTCAGCCGCCTGGCGGCTTTCATTAAACCTGCGGCACACGGATTGGTCGCCTCTTCCCTTTTTTCTTTTTTTTCGCAGCGGGCAGACAGCCATGCCGGGGGTTGTTCCTGTCCCTGCAGGGCTGCCAGATATTCGTCCCCGTCCACCCCCAGTTCCCGCAGCAGGAGTTCGTTCATGTCGTCCGGGGAGACCCCTAAACGCCTGCATAGTTGCCGGAAATCTCCGTTTGCGCCGGCAAGGATGCAAAACTGTTGCAATTTCTTTTCCATCGTCACATTGTCTTTTCGGGGCGCAAGGTTGTGTTTTGGGACTGAAACCGCAAATTTTTCCGGTGAAAATCCGGGAGTAAAAAATAAAATTCCGTGTTTTTTATGGAGAATCAAAAGTTTTTGTTGCGAACAGCAAGAAAAGATGGCTGTTTTATTGTGCTGTGCAGCCGTATTTTTGTGCCGGATAAAGACGATGGACAACGAGAAAATCAAGCAGCGGATTTTTGCCCGGCGCAAGCAGGTGAAAAAGAATCAGGCGGACGCGGCTGCGGAAATCGGCTTGACGGAAACAGCGTACCGCAATATCGAAAAGGGGCCTACCCGCCTGGTCTCCGACCGTCTGGCGTCCATTGCGTCCTGTCTGGGAACAACGGAAGAGTTCCTGCTGCTGGGCTATGAGCCTGTGCAGGCTTCTGCGGACGAATTGCGGGCTGCGGACAATTTCCGGGAGCAGTTGCATGCCCTTGCGGAGGACTATGAATCCCGCATCCGGGGCTTGCAGGACACGATCAGGCACCTCGGCGATTTGCTGGAAGCCAAAGACGGGGAGTTGACGGCCCTGCGCAAATTGGTACGGGAACTGGAAGCCCGGGGCTGACGGTCGGATACCTTATTATTTATATGAAGATTTCCCGGGGCGTCTCCCGGCCTTTTATCCTGTTCCGGATACCGGTTCAGCGTATATGTAGATAAATGAACGCGTTGCGTTTTGTAATTTCGGAAATTAGTCGTATCTTTGCAGCCCGCCAAAATACGTGGTGGGATATATAGTATTTATTATTAAACAATTAACAAACCAATGCCTGGATTAATTGGAAAAAAAATCGGAATGACTTCCGTTTTCAGTGCCGAGGGTAAGAATATACCATGCACTGTTATCGAGGCTGGTCCGTGCGTTGTTACGCAGCTGCGTACTGTTGAAAAGGACGGCTATGCCGCCGTGCAGCTTGCCTATGACGAAACGAGCGAAAAGCACACCAGCGCGCCTCTTCAGGGGCATTTCAAGAAGGCAGGGACCACACCCAAGCGCAAGCTGGTTGAATTTCCGGCGGATTTCTCCCGGGAACTTCAGCTCGGCGACGTGCTCACGGTGGAAGACATCCTGAAGGATGAGATTTCCTTCGTGGATGTGGTCGGCACTTCAAAAGGTAAGGGGTTCCAGGGCGTTGTCCACCGTTACGGGTTCGCCGGAGTCGGCGGCCAGACGCACGGCCAGCACAACCGCCTTCGTCACCCCGGTTCAATGGGCGCATCCTCCTGGCCGTCCCGCGTACTTCCCGGTATGCGCATGGCCGGACACATGGGCAACGCCCGCGTAAAGGTGATGAACCTGCGTGTTGTCAAGGTGATTCCGGAGAACAACATTCTCGTCGTCAAAGGTTCCGTCCCCGGGGCCAAGGGTTCTTATGTTTTATTGGAGGCATAGTGTATGGAACTGTCAGTATTGAAAATCAACGGCACCGAGTCCGGCAAGAAAGTTGCGCTGGACGAGAAGGTTTTTGGTGTAGAACCCAATGACCATGCCATCTATCTGGACGTCGTTCAGTACCTTGCCAACCAGCGTCACGGCAATGCCAAGACCAAGGACCGCAGTGAAATCGCCCACAGCACCAAGAAGTTGGGTCGCCAGAAAGGCGGCGGCGGCGCACGCCATGGTTCCCTCAAGGCCGGCATCTTCGTCGGCGGCGGCCGGGTGTTCGGACCCGTTCCCCGTTTCTATCATAACAAGCTGAACAAGAAGGTCAAGAAACTGGCACGTTTCTCCGCCCTGACCTACAAGGCCCGCGAGAACGCCATCATCATGCTGGAGCCCTTCACGATGGAAGCTCCCAAGACCAAGGAACTGCTCGGCATCATCAAGGCCATCAAGGCCGGCGACCGCAAGGTGCTCGTGGTGCTGCCCCAGAATTCAGCCAATATCTATCTTTCATCCCGCAATCTCGAGCAGGTGAAGGTTATCACGGTTGACGAAATCAACACGTACGCCATCATGAACGCCAATTCGCTGGTGCTCATCGACGGTGTGCAGGATATCCTTTCCGAGAGGGCATAAACGTACAAGAAGATGGGAATTATCATTAAGCCAATCGTTACGGAGAAAATGACGGCTCAGGGCGAAAAGTTGAACCGTTACGGCTTTATCGTGGACCGGAAAGCCAACAAACTCCAGATCAGGGAAGCAGTGGAGAAGATGTACGGAGTCTCCGTTGCCGACGTCAATACGGTCAATTACCACGGCAAGCGCAAGAGCCGCTATACCAAGGCGGGTTTGCTCCGGGGTCGTGCCAACCACTACAAAAAGGCCTACATCACCTTGGCTGGCGAGGACAAAATTGACTTCTACGCGAACATTTAAAGGGAGGACAGACAATGGCAGTTAAAAAGTACAAGCCGGTAACTCCCGGCCAGCGCAACAAGGTGATCAGCGCTTTTACTGAAATCACCGCGAAGAAACCGCAGAAATCATTGCTGGAACCTCTCAAGAGCACGGGCGGTCGCAACAATACCGGTCAGATGACCGTGCGTTACCTCGGTGGCGGACACAAAAAAATGTACCGCATCATCGACTTCCGCCGCGACAAGGACAACTGCACGGCCAAGGTGCTTACCATCGAGTATGACCCGAACCGCAGCGCCCGCATCGCGCTCGTGCAATACGAAGACGGCGAAAAGCGTTACATCATCGCTCCGGACGGCATCAAGGTCGGCCAGGAGATTGCTTCCGGCAGCGGCGTCGCTCCGGAAATCGGCAACGCGCTTCCGCTGAGTGAAATTCCGGTGGGTACCCTCGTCCACAACATCGAGCTCCGCCCTGGCCAGGGTGCCGCCATGGCACGTTCCGCCGGCACGTCCGCGCAGCTCGCGGCCCGCGAAGGCAACCACGCCGTGCTGCGTCTGCCCTCCGGCGAGACCCGTATGGTGCTGGTCAGCTGCCGTGCCACAGTGGGTACGGTATCCAACACAGACCACAACCTGGAATCCCACGGAAAGGCCGGACGCCGCCGCTGGCTCGGCAAGCGCCCGCACAACCGTGGTGTCGTGATGAATCCGGTGGAT
>JAGAFI010000066.1 GCA_017612675.1 Bacteroidales bacterium | reverse complement strand
GTAAAAAGTCGCCGTCAGGCGACCGGCCAGCGGCCCCAATGCCATCAACGTGGAGATTACGATGGCGGACGGGGCATCACCGACCTCCACGTCGAAGGCATCATCGCCTACACCGACGAGTTCCACAAAAAGGACTGGAGGATAAATCACGGTATTTCAGGCTGTTGAAAATCGGCAATCACGGTTGCCGATTTTCACTGCCTGTCGGATTACATCCGTTTTACAACGCTAATTCTAAATGATTTCAGTATCTTTGCAAGCAAAGACCGGACGATATGATTGACGAAAAGAAAGCACTGGAACTGATTGCCCAAGGAGAGGGCCAGCACGTTGAATTCAAGGAGAGCGTTCCTTCCAAGGTGAGGGAGCTCAGTGAGGAAGTGTGCGCCTTTTCCAATGCCAGCGGCGGCTACGTCCTTATCGGCGTCAACAACAAAAGCGAATTCGTTAAGGGTTTCACCATTGACAACACCAAACGTTCGTCCATCCAGGATTCTCTGGATGCCATCCAACCCGCCGTCTCCTGCGAGTTCTATCCGCTCACTGTTCAGGGGCACGACATCTGGGTGATTGAAGTTCTGGAAGGTGACAACAAACCTTATGTGGCATCCGGCTCTATCTTTGTCCGTCGCGGTGCCAATTCCCAAAAGCTTCGCACTCCTGCCGAGATGCGGCAGCTCTTTGACGATGCCGGCGCCCTTCATTTTGATGAAGCGTTCAACAAATGGTTCCGGATGGACGAGGTCTCCGAACAGGCTGTCCGTGAATTCAAGGAGAAAGCCGGCATTACCACACCGGCATCCGCACCTGAACTGATCCGGAATCTTGAACTGCTTGGGCCCAGAGGCGAAATGACCAATGTGGTTCCAATGTTCTTTTCCAGGGAGTGCGGCAAGCGGATTCCGCAGGCGGTCATCCGCTGCGTTCTCTTCAAAGGAACAAATAAGGTTCACATCATCGACTCCAAGACCATCGGAGGTCCGCTCCTCGGTCAGTATAACGAGACAACCAAATGGCTGAAGCAACGCCTGGCTGTCGAATACATTATGGACGGCTTCAATCCCCGCATCGAAAATGGGAGATTCCGTTAGACGCTATAAAAGAAGCACTTACAAACTCGATTTGCCACCGCGATTACTACGACACTGCTGCAAACATCATGGTGGAGCTCTACGATGACAGGCTGGAGATTTCCAATCCTGGCGGGCTGCTTCCCATCGTGGCCAGGAACTTTGGCCATATGAGCAAGTCCCGTAATCCTAAGGTTTTCGAACTCTTCACCCGAATGGATCTGGTCGAGAAAGTAGGTTCCGGCATCCCGAGAATGGCAGACCTGATGAAGGAAGCCGGACTTCCGGCACCGGAATACCGGACCGAAGGTTTCTTCACAACGGTTCTTTACAAGAAAAAGCCGACATCTTCCCAAAATGTCGGAGAAAATGTCGGAGAAAATGTCGGAGAAAAGACGGAGAAAACACTTAAGGGAAAGGCAAAACGTGAGCAGGATATCCTTGGCCTGATGCGTTCTGACCCTACAATATCCTCTGCTGAGTTGGCAAGAGCCCTTAAAGTCACCGGGCGGACCATCGAAAGGGACATTGCCCGTCTTCGCGAAGAAAACAAGATTAAGCGACAGGGCGGCGACAAAGGCGGCGAATGGATAACCAACAGCGGCGCATGAATGCGCCGCTGTTGGAATGGGAGCAGGATAAGGGAGTCGAACCCTCCTCCTTGGCTTGGGAAGCCAATGCACTACCGATGTGCTAATCCTGCATTGACGGGACAAAGATAACCAAAATTTTGTATCTTCGCAAACCAGATGTATGACATGCGCATAAAATCCCGGACCGGACTCCTGCTGCTCGCGCTGCTGCTGCTCGCGACTCCCCGCAGCTATGCCCAAGTGACGCTGGCAAGCGGCTATGTGCTGCAGCCCGCCGATGCGCTGGGCCCGGACAAGCCCTACGATTTTTCGGAAACGGCGCTGCACAAAGCCCCGAAAGGATATGAAGCATTCTGCATCGAGCATTACGGCCGGCACGGCTCGCGCTACGCATACGAAGCCTACTTTTACCAAGACCTCTGGAACGCTTTCCAAAAAGCTGATGCGCAGGGGCTTCTTACGGAACAGGGACGCCGCATCTACACGGATTACCGGCAGCACTATGACCATTACCTGCTGCATGTCGGCGAACTGACAGCGCTCGGCTGGGAACAGCACCGGAAGATTGCGGAGCGGATGTATGATGCCTTTCCCGGTGTTTTCGCCCGGGGCGCGACCGTCACCGCCCTCGCATCCGGCTCGTACCGGAGCATCCTCAGCATGTCCGCCTGCTGCCTGTCCCTGCAGGCCCGGGCGCCCCGGCTCCAGATTCGTGAGCTACAAGGACTTGCATACCTGAAAGATACACATCCCCGAGACGCACGCAACCCGCTCCTCCGCCCCTGGCACAAGAAAGCAAGCCCGCTGGCGGAAAGCCCCGCTGATTTCCAAGCCCGCCGGGTGGATGCCGCCGCCGTTCTCGGACGCCTGTTTATGGATGTGGAAGCCGCCTGCGGGGAAGCGCCGTACCAGACCCTGCTGGGCCGCCTGTATATTCTCACAGCCGGCATGCAAAGCCTGCGGGAGGAAGAACGCACCTGTTTCGACGGCTTGTTCAGCGAAACGGAGTTTGCCGGCATGGCCGAATGGCTCAACTATCTTTTTTATACGGTTTATTACGGGGTGCTTCCCCCCACGGCCTCGGTCAGTGACGGCATCATCGCAGATGCTGACCGGCGCATCCGGGACGGAGAAAGGGGCGCCACCCTGCGTTTCGGCCACGACCACGTCCTGATGCCCCTGCTGCGGCTGCTGGGCATCAACGGACAGGATTGGGAAGCCCCGTCACCCGATGAGGTGTCCCGCCATTACCATATATGGGACTGCCCGATGGCCGGCAACATCCAATTTGTCTTTTATCGCCCGAAAGCGGGACGCAGCGGGGATATCCTGTTCAAAGTCCTGCTCAATGGCCGGGAAGCGACGCTTGCCATCCCCGCCGCCCAGGGGCCCTATTACCACTGGCAGGCATTCAAGGAATGGTACGCCGCCCGTATCGCGGCGCTTTCATAATGGCGGAAGTCTCGGCAAACAGCAGGCGGATCGCCCGCAACACCCTCCTGCTTTACGGCAGGATGCTGCTGATGATGTGCATCGGGCTGTTCACCTCCCGCATCGTCCTGCAAGCGCTCGGGGTGGAGAATTTCGGCATCTACGGAGCCGTGGGCGGCATCGTGACGATGAGCACCCTGCTGACTGCTTCGATTTCGCAATCCATCAGCCGCTATCTCACGGTGGAGCTCGGGAAAGGCGACCGGCAGCGGCTGAAACGCGTTTTCTCGACCGCCATCCTCATGCAGCTGTTGTTCTGCGCCCTCGTATTCCTGCTGACCGAAACCATCGGCCTATGGTGGCTGGAATGCCGGATGAACATCCCGGAAGGACGTATGGGAGCCGCCCGCTGGGTGCTCCAATGTTCGCTCGGCACCATGATGCTGACCCTGCTCAGCGTGCCGTTCAACGCCGCCATCCTCGCCCACGAAAAGATGGACGCCTTTGCATGGATCAGCATCCTGGAAGCCGTCCTCAAACTCGGCGTGGCACTGCTGCTGTACCTCTCCCCTTTCGACAAGCTGATCGTTTACAGCCTCCTGATGCTCGCGACCGCTTTCTTCATCCGGCTTTGCTACGGGCTGTATTGCCGCCACACATTTGACGAATGCCGCGGGAAACCGGTTTTCGACCGTCCCCTGCTGCGGGAAATGACGGGCTTCGCCGGCTGGAACGTCCTCGGAAGCGGTTGCTACCTGTTTAACACGCAAGGCGTCAACCAGTTGGCAAATATCTATTTCGGGGTCGGCATCAACGCCGCCCGGAGCATCGCCGCCCAAGTGGAGAATATCGCCAAGCAGTTCGTGACCAATTTCCTGCTGGCCCTGAATCCGCAACTCGTCAAATCCTATGCCGCCGGACAACGGGACTACGCGGCGCAGCTGGTGGAGAAAGGTGTCAAGTTCACGTTCCTCATCGTCCTGCTCTTCCTGCTGCCCGTCGGATTCGAAGCCCCCGCCCTGCTGCGCCTGTGGCTCGGCGCAGTTCCGCCCCATGCCGCCACATTCGTACGCCTGACCCTGCTGTTCCTGCTCGCAAACATGTTCTTCAACCCCCTGCTGACGCTCATTCAGGCGGACGGGCGCATCAAACGTTATTACATTTTCTCCTCCGCCATCCTCATCAGCGGCTTCATCTGCTCCTGGGCCGCATATGCCTGCGGGGCACAGGCGTATGTCTCCTACCTGTTCTGTGCAGGAGCCTATCTGGTGGAAAGCCTCTACAAACTCCTGACCGCCAGACGGCTCGCAGATTTTCCGGTGGGACGTTTCTGCCGCCATACCCTGCTGCCGCTTTTCGTCACGGCACTGCTGTCCGCCCTTCCGCCCCTGCTTTGCACCCTGCTGCTGCCGGAAGGCCTGCCGCGCACCCTCGCCGTATGCGCCGCCAGCATCGCCGCCGTCTGTTTCTTCACTTGGTGCATCGCCCTCACGGACGGAGAGAAAGCATTCCTTCGGGACAAAATACGACGCCATGCCCGGTAAATTTGTCATATATACGTGTATTACGGGGGCCTATGACCCCTTGCAACAGCCGGTGGAAGCAGACGGGCGTTTTTCGTATATCTGCTATGTGGGGCCCGGTGAGAAACATGGCGAGCGGGACGGGGTTTGGGAAATCCGGGAACTGCCCGCAGACGCCGTCCATCCCGTCCTCGCTTCCCGCATGGTCAAAATCCGCCCGCACCTGTACCTGCCGGAATTCGACCATTCCCTCTATATG
>JAGAFI010000065.1 GCA_017612675.1 Bacteroidales bacterium | reverse complement strand
CTCCTTGCGCGGCAGGCGGGAAAAATCATAGGGCGTCCCATAACATTTTCCGTCACAGCACCCCACATACGCATACAGGAGTTCCGACATCTTTTTCCAGGAATACGCCCCTTTCGCCAGCTTTTGGCAACAGTCCCTGGCCGGCCTTCCGGCAATCACGTGCAACCCGCAGACCGCACGGGTCAGCGCTACATAATAAAGGTTGATGGCATCCATGCGCTGCAAGGCAGCCTGCTCGTCATACATCTTCCAGAAGGAAGTAGAGACGGTCTTGCCGGAGACCAGTACGGGATACAGGCCGTCCAGGACGGCATCGGGACTGCCGGCGGGAATCTCCGGCCTGCCCCAGTGCTCTTCCGTATCGGACAGTTTCACGGAATCCGCAAAAGGGAAAATGACATAGGGATATTCCAGGCCCTTGGATTTGTGGATGGTCAGGATACGGACGGCATTCCCTGCCGGCTGCGAGGCGATGAAATGCTTGCCGTCATGCTCTTCCCAGTCGCGGAGGAAATACAGCAGATTGTTTCCGTGTACATCCACCCATTGCTGCAATTTGTCCATGAAGGCCTCGATGAAGACGGTCTCCCCCCTGCAGATTTCCGGCTCCTGCTTCTGCAGTTCGCAGAGCAGGGCTTCGCAGAAATCCGGCAGCGAATGGTAGGTGGCGGGAAAGGCAATCTGCAGCGAACGCGCGAGGAAACTGCCAAGCTTGTCTTCGGGACGCTCATAGAAATGCAGGAGGGCGAGCAGGCGCTGCACCACCCAGGAGGACTGCATGTCAAGGGAATCCTCCGATACGACGTTCACGCGGTGTTGCATCAGGTAATCCGCCACGTTTGCCCCCTGCCGGTTGCTGCGGACCAGGATGGCGATGTCCTGCAGGCTGGCGCCCTGCGCCTCCGCGTCCCGGACGGACTGCAAGACGGCGGGCAACATCTCCTCCTTATCCACGAAACTGACCTTCACGCTCCCCGCCTGTTCATCCTTCCGCTTCACCTGCTGGCTGACGTCCGCATAACTGCCGGACACCCCCAGCTGCCCGGCGGCATAGGCAAAGAATCCGTTGTTGAATTCCACCACCGTCCGCGTACTCCGCCAGTTGGCAGGCATGGCCTCTTCTTCGGCCTGCGGGAATTGCTTTTTCACCTCGCTGCCCAACAGGCGCCAGTCGGAATCCCGCCAGCGGTAAATACTCTGTTTCACGTCGCCGACAATCAGGTTTCCGAAAGCGGAAGCACGGGATTCGCTCTCACAGAGCAGCGGCAGGAAATTATCCCACTGCACCCAGGAAGTGTCCTGAAACTCATCCAGCAGGAAATGGTCATAGCGCACGCCCAGTTTCTCGTACACGAAAGGCGTGTCGGAGCCGTCGATGATGTCGCGCAACAGGGTGTTGGTATCATCGATGGGCAGCACGTTCTTTTCCCGGAGCAAGGCGGAAAATGCCTGCCGGAACTCGCCTGCCACCCCCAAGGCGGGCAAGCGCTCCGCAATCACCCACGCGGTCAGGTAGCGCCGATAAGCGTCCTCGAACACATCCGCCAATGCGGGATTGGCCTTGCTTTCCCGCGATTTCAACGGCTCCAGGCGGACGCCCGGCGCTACCGTCCCCCCGCAGGCGCGCACCCGGTCTTCGAATGCCGTGATGATGTCCCGGCACGCCTTCCGCACGCTTTCCAGCCGTTTCTTGCCAAAAAGCTCCTCCTCCCGGAACCCCGATGCGGCCAGCAGCGTCCGGAATTCCGTACTCCGCAGGCGTTTCCCGATTTCCGCAAGGCCCTCTTCCGGCACATATCTCTTCCCTTGTGCAAGCCGGTTCCGGGCATTGCCGGAGAGCCAGTCCAGCAAGTCTTTCTGCTGCACATCCTCCGTCAGGGAGTCCAGCACCCGGTCCATCGCTTCTTCCACCAGGGCACCGGCATCCAATTCCAGCTGGTAGGAGCCGAACTGTCCGATTTCCCGGGCGAAGGCCTTGAGTGCCCGCTGGAAAAAGCTGTCGATGGTACAGACGGAAAAGGCGCTGTAATCATGCAGGATATCTGTCAGGATGCCCCGCGCCTCCGGGGAGGGATGGACGGACAACTCCTGCAGGATGCGGGCTTTCATCTCCGCCGTCGCCTTGTTGGTGAACGTGACGGCGAGGATGTGCCGATAGGGACGGTTCGCCCGCCCGGCATCGAGCAGCAGTCTGATATAAGTATGCGCCAGGCTGTAGGTTTTGCCGGAGCCGGCGGATGCTTTCAGGATTTTCATTTTCCGCAAATCAATTTGAAAGGACAATACTGGCAGGTTTCCGGCTCCGCCGTGCGCTTCCATGGCAAGGAGACATCACTGATTTCCGCCAGGGCTCCGTGCAATTGTTCCGCCATCCAGTCCTCCGCGGCGGGAGAAGGGACAAACACCTCCACGCCCTCCACGAACAGGCGGGCGGTCTGGTAAACGGAGAATTCCATCGCCTTGCCCGCAAAGACAGGGTCTTTCTCCAACATGCGCCGATACAGGTATAACTGCATCCCGATGTGCGGGAAACGCTTGCCGGCATATTCCAGATCCGCCGCTTCCACCCGGCCCGTCTTGTAGTCCACCACCCGGATTTTCCCCGCTTCCAAGCTGTCCAGCCGGTCGATATAGCCGACAAAGGTATAACCGTCCACGGCGACTTCCCGGCGCAGTTCCACGCCCAGCACTTCAAAATGGGGGGCCTTCGTTTTCTCCAGCAGTTCCCAATCGCGCCGGAGCGCCTGCCGCACATACTGGACGATAACATCCGCATACAGGATGTTGCGCCCGGAAAGCTCATCCGTCGAAAGCTGTTCGAAAATCTCCCGGCGCACCATGTCCCGGATACCCGCTTCGTCCTGCAGGTGGCGTTGCAGACAGGCAGCATCGACAAGCCGGGCCTGATAGAGCTTCTGCATCACGGCATGGAAGACGGTCCCGAACATCCCGGCATCGAGATACGCCACCACATCCTGGTCCTCCTTGAGCCCGCAGACTTTCCCGTAGTAAAACTTGGCAGGGCAATCGAAATACGCGTTCAGCGCACTGGCCGACAAATGCCCTCTCCGGAGCGCATCTATCTGTTCCTGCGTCTTTTCCGGCTCCGGAAGCAAGACCGGAGGACATAACGACACCTGCGGCACATGGCGGATGATGTGCTTTTTGAAATGCAATTCCAACTGGCGGATATAACGGCTCGGTTCCCCGGTGTTCACGCCCTCCGTCCGGGTATCGCAGACCATCCAGACTTCGGATGCACGCTGAATCATCCGGTAGAAATAATAGGCCCAGACCGCATCCTTGTATTCATAAGCCGGCAAATCAAAGCCCCTGCGCAACTCCGGCGGGATGAATGACGTACTCACGCTCCGCCGGGGGAAGCTGCCTTCGTTACAGCCGAGGATGACCAGTTTGTCAAAATCGAGGGCCCGGGTTTCGAGCGGCCCCATGATTTGCAGTCCTTTCAGCGGCTCGCCCGTAAAGGGAACCGTCGCGGTGCCCACCAGCTGCGTCAGCAGGCGGAAATAGGTCTGCGGCAGAATGGCCAGTCCATATTGCTCCAAACGGGAAACGGACTCGTAGAATGCCCGGGCGAAATCCAGTTCGACGGCCATGTCCCCGTGCTCTTTCAGGCGGCCTGCCAGAACCGTCACGAGATGCAGCTGGTAACGGCAGATGTCCGCAATCTTCCCGGCATCCTTTCCGGCAGGCTCCGTCACGACGGGCCGGAAAACGGCCTCCAGCAAATCGGAGCCGCCCAGGCTGTCGCATGCGAGATAATACACTTTCTTCTCCGAGACCGCTTGCAGCACCGTCTTTTCCTCCGGGGTCAGGACGCTGCGGAAAACGGCGTTGGAGGCAAGTGCCTGCACCTGTTTGTGGTAGAAAAACCACGCCCCCTTCTTGTTGCGCAAGTGCAGCTGGAGGGTGGCGACATCGTTCATCAACGACCACAGGGAATT
>JAGAFI010000064.1 GCA_017612675.1 Bacteroidales bacterium | reverse complement strand
TGGCAGTTCATTTACAGCACGGCCCGGACATACGGCCTGCGCATCGACTCCTATGTCGATGAGCGGCTGGACGTGGAAAAGGCGGTGGATGCCGCGGCGCGGTACCTGCGGGACGCCTACCGGATTTTCGGGGACTGGCCCCTCGCCATCAGTTCCTACAACTGCGGGGCCGGCAATGTGAACAAGGCCATCCGGCTGGCGGGGAAAAAGGATTTCTGGGCGGTCTATGACTACCTGCCCCGGGAAACCCGCGGCTATGTACCCGCCTTTGTCGGGGCGATGTACGCCATGACCTACAGCCGGGAATACGGGCTGAAGCCCGCCGAAGTGGGCATGCCGGCGGCGACGGATACGTTCATCGTCCGGCGGAACCTGCATTTCAAGCAGGTCAGCGAGGTGGCCGGCATTCCGATGGAAGACTTGAAGAACCTCAATCCCCAGTATTACAACGATATCATTCCGGGCAACGGCGGCCCTTGCGTCCTGCGGGTGCCGTATCGCTGGACCGCCGCATTCGTGGATGCCCATACAGACAGCCTGTATGCCTACAAGGCATCCGAGTACCTGTCCGCCCAGGTGCTCAAGGGCATCGACGAGGGGGCGAATCCTTACCGCCGGACGGCCTACCGCGTAAAAAATGGAGACTATCTCGGAAAGATAGCCTCCAGATACCATGTCAGCGTGGCCCAAATCAAGAAATGGAACCACCTGCGCAGCGACCGCCTGCGTATCGGGCAGGTGCTCTACATCTATAAATAGCCCTATACCAGGAACGTGCCGATGAGGGCGAGAATCGCGTAGAGTTCCGGGAACGCCGCGTAAATCATCGTGTTCACGAATACGTTGTGGCCTTGGGAGATACCTACGATGCCGTTGGCGCATACCTGCCCCTGCCGGATGCCGGAGAAGAGGCAGACCAGGCCGACGCCGAGTCCGATGCCGAAGAGCAGCGGTCCCTGGGTGGCGAAATCGCGTCCGCCCGTCGCCCAGAGGATGAAGGCCAGGAAACCGTACAGGCCCTGCGTGGACGGAAGGGCCGATAGAACCATGTAATTGGAAGAGTTCTCCGGTGCTTTCTTGAGGGCGCCTTCCGCGGCATTGCCCGCAATGGTCGTGCCGATGGCGCTTCCGATGCCGGCAAGGGCCAGCATCAGTCCGAGTCCGAGATAACCAAGAATTTCGTTCATAATGGAATCGTTTATTTGTTATTGATTTGTAATGGTCTGTATGCACGGCCCGTACCCTCGTAACCGCTGTTTTTGAAGTACTCGACGAAGGTCAGGCGCAGCGGGTGTACGAAGGCTCCGAGGCAGGAAAGGGCAAGGTTCAGGCTGTGTCCGATCAGCAGGATCAGTACGAAGCACAGGATGTTCAACACGGGCACCTGCAGGTGCAGCACCATGCCCGCGAGCATGTTGAACGTGTGACCGAGCATGCCGCCTGCCATGCCGAGGGCGAAGAGCCGCAGGTAGCTGAGTACGTCACCCAGCAGCCCGGTGGCCGTATTGTAGGTCGCCCAGAATCCGGCCCCGATGTTCAGGAGCGGATTGCGGTGGATGTCGTTGAGCAGGAAGATGCCAACGGCAGAAAGGGTGCCGAGCGCAATGACGGCAATTCTGACGATGTCCTGTCCGATGGCGCCGGCGAGGGTCAGTCCCGCAAGGACAACCCCGCCCACGATGAGCAGCGTCCATCCCCAGGTGCCGAGGGTGTTGGCAAATCCGTATCGCCGGGTGTAGCACAGGGCCTTGACCACTGTGGCAAGGCAGATGTGGAATACGCCCACGCCGATGGCGAGTACCATCTGGGCATCATAACCCGCGACGCGTTCCTGCGTCAGCATGAAGCGTTTCATTTCCTGCGGCACCCATCCGGCTTCCTGCAGGTTGATGCCGAAGAACGTATGCAGGAACAGCCCGACCAGCAGCGTGGTCCCGCCCAGCATCGTGACCAGCGGGGCGAATTTCGCCATGGACGGCATCCATTTCTTCAACATGGGACCCAGCAGCAGGAGCAGGAGCCCGTAGCCCGCATCGCCCATGCAGAGGGCGAAGAACAGCAGGAAGAAAGGACCGAGGATGGGGGTCGGGTCGAATTCGTCATAGACGGGGGAGCCGTACATCGTAGTTAGGACTTCAAACTGGCGGGAGAACCAGTTGTTTTTCAGCTTGATAGGTGGATTATCCTCTGCTTTGGCCGCTTCCGCGAAATAGCAGACCCCCATCCGGTCCAGTGCCTCCGAAAGCATCGCATCGGATTCGCTGGGGGCATAGCCGATGTAGGTGACCAGTTTTTCTTCCGCCGTTTTCTGTCCGGCATCGCCGGCAAGGTAGCGGTCCAGTTCGCCGAGGGCTCCCTGGGCTTCCGCCTCCAGTTCCGGGATGCGCCCTGCGGCTCCCTGCAAGCGAGACAGGATGCCGTTCCGCTGCGCGGTGAGCGCTTGTTCTTCCGCCTGCGCGTCCGCGCTGCTTCTGGCGGGGGCGGGCACTTCGCCGGGGAGTCCGTCATCTGTTCCGGCCACGACAAAATACACCTGGCTGTCTTGGACGGCGATTTTGGCAAGGGCATATTCGTCTGCCCATGTCTCCTGGAATGCTTTGGCAGGCAGGATGTGGAAATGGAGCGG
This sequence comes from Bacteroidales bacterium, assembly GCA_017612675.1. Lineage (GTDB taxonomy): Bacteria > Bacteroidota > Bacteroidia > Bacteroidales > UBA932 > Cryptobacteroides. The sequence continues at coordinate 2,963 of JAGAFI010000064.1, read as the reverse complement.
CACCCCGGCTTCGGCGAGGGCGCGGAATCGTGCTTCGGAAAAATCGCCCCATGGGGCGCATGCCTGTGCTTCTTTCTGCACCTCTGCAAGGGCGGCATCCAATTCCTGCAGGCGTTGCAAGCCGTTTTCGACGGCATCCGCGAGCGGCCCTTCCGGGTCTTGTGGCCGGATGTCTTCCGGGAAACGGAGGCCTTGCAGGGCCTGTATCAGGGCATGGCAGCGCTCTGCCCGTGCCGCCATGGCGCGGGAGTTTGTGTCCACGGGCTTTTCGCTCCGCACGATGTCCACCAGTCCCAGTTCCTGCAGCCGGGCAATGAATCCTTCCTGGTCTCCGTTCAGGAGAATGAAGGAATATCGGGTCATGGCGCTTATCATACTCCTGTCTCCTCCTCTTCTTCCTGCTGGTGTCTGGCCTTGACGATTTTCGAGGATGCCTTGGAGAGGTTCTCCTCGTCTTCCATATAGCGCTTGATTTTGCGGATGGCTTCCTGGTAGCCCGGAATCTGCACCTTTTCGTACAGGTTTACTTTCTGGGTGGTCTTTTTCCGGTTGAATTCCAGTATCTGCCGCTTCTGCTCCGCCACTTCGCGCGCGATGCCCAGGCGGGTGAGTTCCTGGAGGATGGCCACGCCGTCCGCATACCACGCCGGCTTGACGAAAGCGTTGAACGGGCGGAGTTCATACTGGATGTTCTCCAGCCGGGGCGTCTTGATGCCCGCCACTTTCTCGGTGGCCAGATCGATGTCGCGGATGCTGATGAGTCCCGGCTCGAATTCGTTCCACAGGGCCGCGAGCGTGTCATACTTCCGGAACCCCGCTTCGAGGGCCTCTTCCAGCCGCCGGCTTTCCGCCTTGGCCGCCTGCACGCTGGCCCGGAGCGCGGACTCCTTGTTTTTCAGGGTCGGGAGCGCGTTCTGGCGCACCTTGAGTTGTTTGCTCAAGGTTGTCATGGAAGTTTTGTTATATTGAAACTTGACGGCCACGGCTGCTTAGGCTTTCTTCCAATATTTGTCCACGAGGGCTTGCTTGATGCCGGTTTCCTCCGCCTTGAAATGCTTGGCGAACAGTTCCCAGGCCGTATCGAGCATCTCGTCGATTTTGATGTTCACGTCGATGCTCAGCAGGCGGGTGGCGTAGTCCTTGGCATAGGCGAGGCAGCGCAAGTCGTAGTCGGAGAGGTCAAAACCGTTCTCCAGCTTGTTCTTGGCGTTCTGCGCATCGGCATAGAGCCGTACCCCGGCATTCATGACCTGCGAATGGTCTTCCCGCGTTTTCTTGCCCTGCACCAACTGTTTGAGGCGGGACAGGGACCGGAACGGATCCACGATGACCTTGCCCGAATCGGCGTCGGCCCGCAGGAAAAGCTGCCCTTCCGTGATGTAACCGGTGTTGTCCGGGATGGCGTGGGTGATGTCCCCGTCGTTGAGGGTCGTGACCGCGATAATCGTGATGGAACCGCCTGCAGGCAGCTGGACGGCCTTTTCATAAATCTTCGCCAAATCGGAATACAGCGAGCCGGGCATGGAATCCTTGGACGGAATCTGGTCCATGCGGTTGGAAACGATGGACAGCGCGTCGGCATAAAGCGTCATGTCCGTCAGCAGCACCAGCACTTTCTCGTTCTTGTCCACGGCGAAATACTCCGCGGCGCACAGGGCCATGTCCGGAATGAGCAGGCGTTCCACCGGCGGTTCTTCCGTCGTATTCACGAAAGAGACGATTTTGTCGAGGGCCCCGGCGCTCTCGAATTCCTGGCGGAAAAAGAGGTAGTCGTCATTGCTCAGGCCCATGCCGCCGAGGATGATTTTGTCCACATCCGCCCGCAGGGCGACATCCGCCATCACTTTGTTGTACGGCTGGTCGGGGTCCGCGAAGAAGGGAATCTTCTGGCCGGATACCAGCGTGTTGTTGAGGTCGATGCCCGCGATGCCCGTTGGAATCAGTTCGGAGGGCTGGCGGCGTTTGTAGGGATTGACGGACGGACCGCCGACTTCCCGTTCTTCCCCTTCGACCTCGGGGCCGCCGTCGATGGGCTTCCCGTAGGCGTTGAAGAAGCGCCCGGACAGCTGGTCGCTTACCTTGAGCGTGGGCGGGGCGCCCAGGAAAGAGACTTCCGCATTCGTGGGAATGCCTTCCGTTCCGCCGAATACCTGCAGCGTAATCCGCTTGCCGCCCGTCTTGACGACCTGGGCCAGTTTTCCGTGTACGACGGCGAGTTCTTCGTTGGAAACGCCGTCCGCATCGATGGAGACCGTCGCCTTGGTGACGGCCTGGAGTTGGGTATAAGTCCGCTGGTATGCTTTAGTCGCCATTTTCTGCCAATAGTTTTTGAAGTTGTCCGAGGTAATCCGTGAATTTTTCTCCCTGCCACTCGGAATAATTCATCTGCCGGAGGATGTTGATGAGTTGCTTGAAATAACTGCGGCAGGCCTCGAAATCCGCGAAAGAGAAGCTCCGCCGGCAAATCTCCAGCAGCAGGTCGAGCATGTATTTCTGTCGGGGCATGGGGCAGACCGCGTCGATGGCGTCGAAAGCGTCCTGCTGGAGGAAACAGAAATCAATGAGTTCGCTTTTCCAGAACGCTTCGTGGTAGCTCATCGGTACGCCGTCGTCGCCGAGGATGTTGATCTGGTCGGCCATTTCCTTGCCCCGGCGGACGATGTTCTTGGCTTCGAGGATTTTATCCACCCAGCCCGCTTCTACCTTTTGTTCGAGGTAGTGGCGGATTTCGGGATATTCGAGGTATTTGGAATAGGATTCGATGGGATTGACGGCAGGGTAGCGCTTCTGGTCCGCGCGGTTCTGTTCGAGGGCATAGAAGCAGCGGGCGGCTTTCTTGGTGCTTTCCGTCACCGGTTCCTTGAGGTTGCCGCCGGCAGGGGAGACCGTGCCGATGAAAGTGATGGCGCCGCTCTGTCCGTTGTTCAGGATGACTTTCCCCGCCCGGGCGTAGAAATTGGAGA
>JAGAFI010000005.1 GCA_017612675.1 Bacteroidales bacterium | reverse complement strand
GTTCCTGCGGGCAGGCCGGCTACAAGGAAATCACCCTGCTGGGACAGAACGTGGATTCCTACCGCTGCGGCGACATCCACTTCGCCGCGCTGCTGAAAATGGTGGCGCAGGCCTGCCCGCAGATGCGTATCCGCTTTTCCACCTCCAACCCGCAGGACATCTCGGACGAAGTGCTGGACACGATGGCCGCCGAAGCGAACATCTGCCACCACATCCACCTGCCCGTCCAGTCCGGCTCGAACCGCATGTTGGAAAAGATGCGGCGGCGCTACACCCGGGAGGGATACCTGGCGCGGATAGCCGCCATACGCAGCCGGATGCCGGACTGCGCCATCACCACGGACATCATCGCCGGGTTCTGCTCGGAAACGGAGCAGGACCACCAGGATACCCTGTCCCTGATGCGGGAGGTCGGATTCGATGCCGCCTACATGTTCCAGTATTCGGAAAGACCGGGCACGCTGGCCGCCCGCCACTACCCCGACGACGTGCCTCCGGCGGAAAAGACGCGGCGGCTGGAGGAAATCATCCACCTGCAGAACGCCCTTTCGCTGGAAAGCAACCGGCGGGACATCGGCAAGCGCTTCCGCGTACTCGTGGAAGGCGCGTCCAAAAAAGAAAACGGACAGCTCTGCGGCCGCGCCGGGAACAACAAGATGTGCGTGTGGACGGACGCGGCACACCATGCCGGAGACCTGGTGGACGTGGAGGTCACGGACTGCACGCAGGCCACGCTCCTGTGCAAACCGATCCAGTAAATCCGAGCCCGCCATGGAAGAACGGCTCTGGAACGGCAACTACATCAAAATATGGACGGGGAATTTCCTCATCCATTTTTCTTTCACCCTCATCGTTCCCCTGCTGCCGCTGTACCTGAGCGAAACTTTCGGGGCCACCAAAGACACCATCGGACTCGCGCTCGCAGGCTACACGGTGATGGCCCTCATCGTGCGGCCCCTGGGCGGCTATGTCGTGGACAATTTCCCGCGGAAAGCCGTCCTGCTCATCTGCAATTTCGCCTTTTTCGGCTTGTTCGCCGGATATCTCGCCGCCGGAAGCCTCGCCATGTTCACGCTTTTCCGCACCCTGCACGGCGCACCCTTCGGCGCCAGCACCGTGGCGGCCAGCACCGTAGCCATCGACGTCCTGCCCTCCTCGCGGCGCGGAGAAGGCATCGCCTATTACGGGTTGAGCAACAACCTCTCCACGGCGCTGGGGCCCGCCCTCGCCATCTACATCCTGCAGGCGTTTCACGGGAACTTCCACGCCCTGTTCTACCTGTCGATGGCCTTTTCCTTCGCGGGGCTGCTGATTGACGCAAGCCTCCACCTGAAACGCCGGGAGCGGATACCGGAAAAAAACGTCATTTCGCTGGACCGGTTTTTCCTGCTGAAAGGTTGGCGGGAAGCACTTGCCATCCTCTGTTTTTCATTTAGTTACGGCGTCATTTCCACCTACGTGGCCATCTACGGAAAACAGGAATTGGGCATCACCACGGGAACGGGGTTTTTCTTCACCCTGTTCGCAGTCGGCCTGATACTTTCGCGGCTGACCGGGGCAAGGGCGCTGCGGCAGAACCGCATCAGCCGGAACGCCACCCTCGGCGTCAGCGTTTCCCTCCTGGGCTACCTGCTCTTCGCCCTGGTACACACGCGATGGGCTTATTACGGTGCGCCTTTCATCATCGGGCTCGGCAACGGGCACATGTATCCGGCTTTCCAGACCATGTTCATCAACCTCGCCGGACACAACCAGCGCGGAACGGCCAATTCGTCCCTGCTCACCTCGTGGGATGCAGGGGTCGGCCTGGGCGTGCTCACAGGCGGGCTGGCGGCGGAAATGCTGGGCTACCATGCCGCATTCTGGGCGGCATTCGCCGTGAACGGAGCCGGGGTGCTGCATTATTTCCGCAACGCCCGTCCCCATTTCGAAAGCGCCAAACTGCGATAGCCGTACCCCGCAGACGGCATGGCGGTTTTGTTGGTTTTTCCAAGACATTCGTTGATATTTCCTGTTTTTTTATATACCCGCAAGCACTTATTAACAAATTTTATTTATCTTTAGCGTTGCCAAAACGGGCGCAGAAAAGTGTTTTTATGAAAACAAGTAACTGTATGATAAAATTTTACCAATCCCCGGACTGCGGGGAAATTTCTCTGGAACTGGCAGATTCGAGTCTGGCGAACACCAGTTGGTCGGACGTTTCCGGCGGCGGCAGCTACGGAAGCGGGGACATCCACGACAACGGAAATTTTGAGATTATCAACTATTGAGCGATTGATGCGTATGAAAACCAAGCTTATCCAGCTTTCTTTGATGGCCGCCTGCATCATCGCAGCAGCCGTCTCCTGCCAAAAGGAAACCGAACTTCCTTCCCCCGGCGGCGAAGCTTATGAAATCGAGATGCTTCCGGATTTGGAAGAACTCAAGACATACCTCGGCGAAAGCAGCGGGAATCCCGCCGTATTCTGGGGTACCAACGAATACGTAACCATGTGGTACAACGACGGTTCTGACCGTTTTTCCCGTTCCCTCAACGAATCGGCTGACGACAAGAACGGAAAACTGGAAGGGACGTTCCGCTTTTCCGTTTCCCCGGCAGCGGCCAGCAGTTACCGCTTCGGCGGCTACTACCCGTCTTCCGCGGTGTCCGGCCCGTCGGGCAGCAAGGTAGTGATGACCCTGCCCGCCATTCAGAACGCCACAGCCGGCAACTATGACCCGTCGGCCTTCCTGCTCGTCGCGAAACCGGGCAACGGCACTTCGCTGCCCAACCCGATGCACATCACGTTCCGCCGTGCGACGGCCCTGAACGAAGTGACCATCACCCAGGTGCCGGAGACCGTCAGTTCCGTGACCATCACCGCCAAGGGTTACAAGCTCGCAGGCGGGCGCAGCATCAACCTGGCGACCGGCGAATCGGAAGACAGTTACACGGACGCATCGGAAAGCGTCACCGTCCGCTTTGCCAGCGCCCAGCCAGCCGGCACCCTGAAACTGCTCTTCACTTCCTGGGGGCTCAACCTCCCGAAAGGCGGCCAGCTCCGCTTCCGGGTGGACTGCCCGTCCGGGAAATGGTATAAATTCGGCATCACCGCCGGCACGAATGGCCTCGTGCTGGCCGAGAACGGCCTGAACCGGCTGAGCATGAGCATGAGCGGCGCCACGCAGCGCCCGACCAAGGCGGAAGCCTTCGCAGAGGCATTCGCGAGCGAACTGGATACGTGGAAGAATACGAGCGGTGCCATCACCGACCTCGCCGGGAACAATCCGGCAGATGACGCGGCCAGCAGCACGGGGCACTATATCCCCCACGACATCACGATTACGGCAAACGGCACGACCTATACCAAAGCACAGGCCTTCTATGTGGCCGCCACCCTGCTGCGGAACCTCTGGGACGGCAAGACTTTCTTCAATGCCAGCCTTGCTTCCAGCCCGAGACGGTGCAACTGGGCGCAGCAGAGTTTCAAGGAAGCCGAAACGTTTACCGCCACCACCGTCAAGGCGGATTTGCTCACGGCAGAAGACAGCGGTCATATCGACAGGCAGCTCAGTTACCGGACGAGCAGCAGCAGCCGGGCATTTGCCAATTTCTGCGGCGACTCCTCCAACCCCGCCGGCTATACGGACATCGGCGACTGCTCGCTGGAACGCACGAACCTGATTCTCGCCCGGATTTTCCGGTATCTCCTCGACGAGGAAATCACTTCCGGCATCGCCACGGCGCTTGCCAACGTGCCGTTCAGCGCAAGTTGCTTCGAAGATGACGGGACCCCGGAAACGCCCGTCACCCCCGACCCGCCCACACCTTCATCCACAACGCTCAAGCGTTTTGCCCAGCAATTCGTCACCTGCCTGGATGTGTGGCAGAATACCATCGGCGAAGTGGATTCGGACGGCTCCCATTTCAGCGGCTCCGCATGGACGAATGTCCACCTGCTTCCGATTGACCCGGCCACGGTGAACAACCCCGGCTACACCCGCGACGGCAACCAATATGACAGCAAATACGCCCCCTTCTGGACGGCCACGGTGGACGGTGTCACCTACACCGCCGCCCAATGCTGGGAAATCGCCCTGCGCGGCATCATGGATTTGACCACCACGCAAGGGGCGGACGGGCTGCAGAACCATACGGACCCCAACGCCGCCACCTTTACCGCCGGCAACGGGAAATCTTTCTCCTCCGCGACGATATCCCGGGGCAGCGTGGCCAACCTCAAATGGGGCGCCTACCCGTGGTACGAACAGGACGAGCCGGTCACGCTCGGCGGCGCCAATGTCAATTCCGTGGGGCTCAGTTTCCTGCACAAAGCGCTTGCCTGGCATTATGTCCGGGCGGTCGTGACCAATTCCGGCAATACGCCGCTCGGCCAAATCGGGAACTTCCAGTATTTCGGCACGGCGGAAGGGAAACTGCTCCTGCAGGAAAACGGGCAGACATACAGCGGCTACATCAGTCCGATGCGCGAACTGCTGGTCATGGCACGTTTCTACAAGTACCTGCTCGACAAGAACCTCGACAGCAACATTTACACGGCAACCAAGGACGTGCGCTTCAATTATGCGCTGTATGAAACCGGCATTTCGCTTTCGGCATCCAGCCTGTCCTTCACGTCCGCCGGCGGCAGCAAGACCGTCTCGCTCAATGCGGATGAAAGCTGGACGGCCAGCAGCAGCGCCAGCTGGATTACCGTCACCCCCGCCAGCGGCTCGCAGGGCGACAACCAGACCGTCACCATCAAGGCAAGCAGCACCGCCAGCGCCCGCAGCGGCAGCGTCACGTTCAAGAGCAGCAGCGGCAGCGCCACGCTGAGCGTTTCCCAGCACGGGGACGAAATCGATGACGAAACCATCCTCGCCATGGTGCGGACGGACGTCCAGAACACGGCGTACTACAAAGACCTCTTCCTCGACGGCGGATGCGAACTGAATCCTGGCATCAAGGAAAACGGGGTCGTCGTCAACGGCCGCCTGCCCTATGCCATGGACAAGACGGGCATCACCAACGCCGAGTACTTCCTGTCCACCATCGACGATGTGAACAACGGCTATATCGCTTCGGACAAGACCCTGCAGACCAACATCATCAGCGGCACGAGCACCGACCTCAACGGGGTGCTGCTCTACCCGGACGGAGAGCCTCGCTTCCGGATGATTTACGTGTTCGGCGGCCATTCCGGCCCGCACGGCACCACGCTGGGAGAAACCGGACGTGCCCGCGTCAACACCTTCTACACCAACGGAGGCTCCTACGTAGGCTCCTGCGCCGGCGCCTACCTCGCCGGACGCTATGCCACCGGCAGCGCACTCGCCTATTTCAACATCTGGAAAGACGGCAACATGAAGGGGACCGGCATCAGCAATTCCAGCATCGACATCAAGATGGTGTCCAATGTCTTCGCTTCGTACTACGGTCCGGCCAACGGCGTGACCGTCACCGGCGCCCGCCACAACGGCGGCGGCTACATGGACGTGAACAGCGGCCCGGCAGGAACGGAAATCATTGCCCGTTTCATGAACCAGACCGGCAAGAACACTTCCAGCCAAGGATTCTACAACCAGCCCGGCGTGTGGGCGTACAAGGCATCCAAAACCTCGGGGCGTCTGGTCGTGACCGGCTCGCACCCGGAAGATGCCGCGTCCGGCGACATCCTCAACCTCACCTCCTCCATGTTCAAGTATGCCTGGGACGGCAGCGGCAACGCCAAGGTCAAGGGTGTGCTGCACAACGGCGAAGCCCGGGCGATGACCAAGGGGACTTCGGACAACCAGCCGGCCTACACGGGCATCGGCGACCTGCAGTGCCACCATTTCGTGTGCTACCTGCCGCAGGCGGTGTCTTCGATGACCATCAAGCTGGCCGGCAGCGGCAGCTACAACCTGCAGCTGTACCTGAAGAAAGACAGTTTCGCCTTCCCGGGCAGCAGTCCGGACTACCAGTCCACGGCCTCCGGTGTCAGCAAGACCCTCACCACCGGCGCCCTGTCCGCAGGTCTCTGGTATGTGACGGTACGCTGCGCGACCACGGTTACGTCCAAAGAGGTCACCACGAACACCTCCACGAACAAGGGACGCTATTTCACCTATTCCGGCAGCACCGGCGTCCTGAACGGCGTACCATATACCATTACGGCAAGCTGGCAATAGCGGATCTGCCTGTTTCCTGAGAAGCGGTTGACTAAAAGGGCTTTTAGTCAGCCGCTTCGGGTTTCTCAACCCCCGCTGTTTTATGCCCTTGCGGATATCGCGCGAAAGTCCTATCTTTGTGTGATTTTATCTCCGCCGTTTTATGAAGGTTACGCGGGCTATCTTTGCAGGCAGCAGCACGCGGGTTTCGCAGAAGCCCGCCAGACGCCTGCCCGAGTTTGCCTTCATAGGGCGCTCCAATGTCGGCAAATCCTCCCTTATTAACATGTTATGTGGCCGGAACGGGCTGGCGATGACGTCCGCGACGCCGGGCAAGACGCGCGTCGTAAACCATTTCCTCATCAACGACGCCTGGTATCTCGTGGATTTGCCCGGATATGGCTACGCCAAACTGGCCCGGAAAGGCCGGCAGGAGCTTGCGGATGCCATCCGGGATTATATCCTGCATTCCTGTGACTTGCAGATGCTTTTCGTGCTGGTGGACTGCCGGCACGATATCGGCAGGACCGACATTGATTTCATCGCGGAACTGGGCGAACACGGCATTCCCTTCTCGCTCGTATTCACGAAAACGGACAAAACCGGTCCCAAGGCCCTGCAGGAACGCATCGCACGGGATGAAGCCATCCTGCTGCAGGACTGGGAATTCCTTCCCCCCGCTTTCTGCACGTCCGCCAGGACGGGAGCGGGACGGGACGAACTTCTCGCATACATCGACAGCATCTTAAAATCATACCACGACAATGTACCATAGTCACCGCATGGAAGTGTTTGCCTGCCGGGCATCGGAGCCCTTTGCGGCAAAAGTCATCGAGCACCTGAACAAAATCCGCAAGCCGGACGAGCCGCTCATCCACCTGGGGGAATTGCAAATCACCCGGTTCAGTGACGGGGAATTCCAGCCGCGCTTCATCGAAAGCGTCCGGGGGGCCACGGTGTATATCATCCAGTCCACCTATCCGCCTGCGGACAACCTGATGGAACTCCTGCTGTGCATCGATGCGGCACGGCGGGCGTCGGCAGACAAGGTCATTGCCGTCATGCCGTATTTCGGGTGGGCACGCCAGGACCGCAAGGACCGCCCCCGCGTAGCCATCGGCGCCAAACTGACCGCAAACCTGCTGACAGCGGCAGGAGCGGACCGCGTGATGACCTGTGATCTGCACGCCGACCAGATTCAGGGCTTCTTCGACATCCCGGTGGACCACGTGTTCGCGAGCAGCGTATTCGTATCCTGCATCCGGAAGCGCCATTTCAAGAACCTGGCCATCGCCGCACCGGACATGGGCGGCGCAAAACGGGCCAACAGCTATGCGAAGGCACTGGGCGGCTACAAACAGGACTGCGGGGTGATTATCTGCCACAAGACCCGCGCCCGCGCCAACGTCGTGGCGGAAATCAAGGCCATCGGCGACATCGAAGACAAGAACATCATTATCGTAGATGACATGATTGACACGGCGGGCACCCTGTGCAAGGCGGCCGACGTCCTGAAAGAACGCGGTGCCGCCAGCGTACGGGCCTGCGCCACGCACGGCATCCTGTCCGGAGACGCCGTGGCCCGGATTCACGCCTCCGCCCTCCAGGAAGTGTTCATCACCGATTCCATTCCGCACCCCGAACTGGAGCACGACGAGAAAATCCGCATCGTCTCCATGGCGGAAGTATTTGCCGGCATCATCCACAAAGTATATAATTACGAACCCATCAGCCTTGATTTCATAGACCGGTAATGACCGTATTCCTGCTCACCTTGTGCATCGTGGGGCTCTGCGTCGTCGGACTCGGGGCGGGCCTGCTGTTGCGCGGCAGGGATTTTCCCCAGTACGACGTGGGGAGCAACGAAGAGATGCGGCGGCGCGGCATCCGCTGTTTCAAGGATGAAGATGCCGCCCTGCATGCAAAACCGTGCGCCCGTCCGGCAGGCGAGGCGTGCAAAACTTGTTCTTTTTATGAGTCTGGTAGCGATTGTAGGCCGGCCTAACGTCGGCAAATCAACTTTGTTCAACCGCCTGGTCGGCATGCGGCAGGCCATCGTGGACGACACGGCGGGCGTGACCCGCGACCGCCATTACGGACGCTGCGAATGGACGGGGCGGGAGTTTTCCGTCGTGGACACCGGCGGATACACGACCAATTCCGAAGACGTTTTCGAGACGGCCATCCGGAGCCAGGTGCAAATCGCCATCGAAGAAGCCGACCTCATCCTGTTCATGGTGGAGGCCGGCACCGGCATCACCGATTACGACGCCGACATCGCCCATGTGCTCCGGCGTTCCCGCAAGCCGGTCATCCTCTGCGTGAACAAGGTCGATTCGGGTGCGAAAGTGTTCGACACGTATCAATTCTATGCGCTGGGCCTGGGCGAATTGTATGCCATTTCCGCCGCCACCGGCAGCGGGACGGGCGACTTGCTGGATGCGGTGGTGGCCGCCCTGCCCGAAGACAACGCGCCCGCCGAAGACGGCCCCGCCCTGCCCCGGATTGCCATCGTGGGACGCCCCAACGTGGGCAAGTCGTCCCTGACCAACGCCCTGCTCGGCGAGCAGCGGAACATCGTCACCCCCGTCGCCGGCACCACCCGGGACAGCATCGAAACCCATTACAACAAATTCGGGCACGAATTCATCCTCGTGGACACCGCCGGCATCCGCCGGAAATCCAAGGTGCATGAAGACCTGGAATTCTATTCCGTGATGCGCTCCATCCGGGCCATCGAACACGCGGACGTCTGCATCATGATGATTGACGCCACGACGGGCATGGAAGCGCAGGACATGAATATTTTCAACCTGATTCTGAAAAACCGGAAGGGCTGCGTGCTGGCCGTCAACAAATGGGATTTGTTCATCAAGGACTCCAATACGCTGAAGGAATATACCGCCGCGCTCAAGTCCCGGCTCGCGCCCTTCGACGACGTTCCCGTCATTTTCACCTCCGTGCTGAAAATGCAGCGCATCCAGGATGTGCTGAACGCCGCCGCACAGGTATATGCCAACTATACGCGCAAAATCCCCACCGCCCAGCTGAACGAGACGCTGCTCCCGCTGACAGAGGAAACGCCGCCCCCGGCATGGAAGGGGAAATATGTGAGAATCAAATATATCACACAACTGCCTACGGCTTTCCCCGCTTTCGCGTTCTTCTGCAACCTGCCCCAATACATCAAAGAGCCCTACAAGCGCTTTTTGGAAAACCAGCTGCGAAAGCATTTCCCGCTGACGGGCTGCCCCGTCCAGATTTATTGCCGGAAAAAATAAGCCCTGCCGCCCATGACCCAGAAGCACATTTCCCTGTCGGAACTGCAGGCCAGCTTGCGGGAAGGCGTGGAAACGCTTTTCCCGGGGACGGTTTGCATAAGCGCGGAACTGGCTTCCGTGCAGGCGAAGGCCGGCGGGCACTGCTACCTGGAACTGGCGGAAAGCGACGGCGGCACACTGGTCGCCAAGGCTCGGGCGGTCATCTGGCGCAGCCGGTATCCGGCACTCGCCGCATATGTGCGGACGGCAACCGGAGAGGATTTGAAACCCGGCATGGCCGTGTTGTTGAAGGTTCGCGTCCAATACAGTGAATTATACGGGCTTACGCTCGTCGTGGAAGACCTCGAACCGGACGGCGGACCGGGCCCGGCAGAACTGGAAAAGCAGCGCACCATCGCCCGGCTGACGGCGGAAGGGGTGCTCCGCCGGCAAAAAGACCTGCACCCTGCCGCCCTGCCCTACGCACTGGCGGTCATCTCCGCCCGGGACGCCGCGGGATACGGCGATTTTTGCCGGCATCTGGCGGAAAACGAAGCCGGCTTCGCTTTCCGGGCCGATTTGTTCGAGGCGGCGATGCAGGGCGAGACGGCTCCCGCTTCCATCGTGGATGCGCTGGAACGGATTGAAACCGCGGACGTACCCTATGACGCGGTATTGCTGCTGCGCGGCGGCGGTTCGGCCCTGGACCTGGCCTGTTTCGACGATTACGCCCTCTGCTTTGCACTGGCGACCTGTCCCCTGCCCGTCTATACGGCCATCGGCCACGACCGGGATTTCCATGTCGCGGATATGGTCGCCTACGATTTCGTCAAGACCCCGACCGCCCTGGCCGACCTGTTCATCGACGCCCTCGGGCAGGAAAATGAACGAATCGGGGCTTTCGCGGGCCGCCTGGCGCTGGCGTTCACCAACAAAATCCTCCGGATGGAAGCCCGGCTTGACCTGCTCGCTTCGCGCATCCGGGAAGCCGACCCCCGGCGGGTGCTGTCCCGGGGCTATTCGCTGGTGACGAATGAAAAGGGGGTCGTCCTGAAACAGGCAGCCGGCCTGAATGCCGGGCAGCACATCCGGGTGCTCTTCTCGGACGGCACGGCGAAGGCCACAATACAGGAACTGTCATGAAAGAGACTTTTGACTATGCGGCGGCAGTAGCCGAACTGGAGAAAATTGCGGAGCGGGCGGAAGACCCGTCCGTCGGGCTGGACGAAATAGACCTGTGCATCCGCCGCGCAGCGGAACTGATTGGACAATGCCGGGACTACCTGCGTGGCGCCCGGGAAAAACTGGACACATGGGAAGCGTGACGACACCGCGCCGGATTTATGAAGACGACCCCTGGCTCGCGCCTTACCGGAGCGTCATCGAGGCGCGCGGGCACCGCATAGAAGCCGCACGCCGGAAGATAGCCGGAACCCGCACGCTCGCAGAAGCCGTCGCCGGGCATCTTTATTACGGCCTGCACCGGGATGCGGACGGCTGGGTACTCCGGGAATGGGCTCCCAATGCGACACGCATCTACCTCATCGGGGACTGCAACAACTGGAAAAGGGTTCCGGCGTATTGTTTCTCCGCCGTCGGGCAGGGGAACTGGGAACTGCGCCTGCCGCCCCTTTTCCTGCACCACGGGGATTTGTACAAACTCTGGGTCGAGTGGCCCGGCGGCGGGGCGGAACGCCTGCCCGCCTATGTGACGCGGGCCATCCAGGACCCGGAGACCAAGGTTTTCAGCGCCCAGGTCTGGCAGCCGGAGACAGCGTATGCATGGCAGCACGGACGGCCCGGCAGGCGGGAGCATCCGCTCATCTATGAATGCCACATCAGCATGGCCTCCGAGCGGGAGGCGGTCGCTGGCTTTGATGATTTCCGCACCACGGTGCTTCCCCGCATAAAACGGCTGGGCTATGACACCTTGCAAATCATGGCCTTGCAGGAGCATCCCTACTATGGGTCATTCGGTTATCAGGTGTCCAATTTCTTCGCCCTGAGTTCCCGTTTCGGCACCCCGGAAGCGTTCAAGCGCCTCGTGGACGAAGCCCACGCCTGCGACATCGCGGTCATCATGGACATCGTCCATTCCCACAGCGTCGCCAACGAAGCGGAGGGCCTGGGACGTTTCGACGGACGGGAAGACCTGTATTTCTATCCCGGGGAGGCCGGCCATCATCCGGCATGGGGCTCCCGCTGCTTCGATTACGGCAAGGACGAGGTGCGGCAGTTCCTGCTCGCCAACTGCAAATACTGGATGGAGGAATACCACCTCGACGGCTTCCGTTTCGACGGCGTGACCAGCATGTTGTACTGGGACCACGGCCTGGGCCGGGATTTCTGCGGATATGACGCCTATTTCGATGCGGGCGTGGACGAAAATGCCGTGGATTACCTCGCCCTGGCAAACGAGCTCATCCACGAACTGAATCCCGACGCCATCACCATCGCCGAAGACGTGAGCGGCATGGCCGGACTGGCGGCACCCCGGGAACGGGGCGGGCTGGGCTTCGATTTCCGGATGTCGATGGGCATTGCCGACCACTGGATAAAATGGGTGAAAGAACTCCCGGACGAGCAATGGAGCCCCGGGGAAATCTGGTGGGAACTGACCAACAAACGCGCGGACGAGAAGACCATCAGTTACGCGGAATGCCACGACCAGGCGCTCGTGGGCGACAAGACCCTTATCTTCCGCCTGATAGACAAGGACATGTACACGGCGATGAACTGCGGTTCCCCATCCCTGTCCGTTGACCGCGGCATCGCCCTGCACAAACTTATCCGGCTCGTAACGGCCACGTCTTCGGGCGGCGGCTACCTCAATTTCATGGGCAACGAATTCGGCCATCCGGAATGGATAGACTTTCCCCGCGCGGGAAACGGCTGGTCGTACCAATATGCCCGGCGGCAATGGTCGCTCGCCGACAATCCCCTCCTGCGCTACGGACGCCTGGAAGCATTCGACGCCTGCATGGTGCATTTTATCCGG
Organism: Bacteroidales bacterium; assembly: GCA_017612675.1. Classification (GTDB taxonomy): domain Bacteria; phylum Bacteroidota; class Bacteroidia; order Bacteroidales; family UBA932; genus Cryptobacteroides. The sequence goes on along the minus strand of JAGAFI010000005.1, from coordinate 787 downwards.
CAGGAAAAACTCCTGGAAGCGCCCGTGGAACTGCTGGTAGCGGATGAAGAAAAGAAGATACTTATTTTCAGGAGAAAAGATTGTATATTTGCATATAATTTCCATCCGTCGGGTTCGTTTGGCGAATATGGATTTTCGGCCCCCGGAGGGGACTACGCCCTGGTGTTCTCCTCGGACGAAGTGCGTTTCGGCGGATTCGGGCGGCTGCGGCCCGGGGAAATGCACATCTCCCTGCCCGGACGCTGCCCCAACGGAAACCAAGGGTATGACCACACCCTGTATCTGTACCTGCCCAGCAGGTGCGCATTGGTATGTAAGAAGAAAATGTAGCGCTATATGGCATTCTTGAAGTTCAACAAATCGGAGCTGGTGAACCTGGCGTATTCCCTGAAGCGGGAAATCATCAGCGCCAACAAATCGGGAGCCTATTGCAACACGTCCATCGTGACCTGCAACACCCGCCGGTATCACGGCCTGCTCGCGGTGACGCTGGACCGTTTCGGCGGTGACCGCTTCCTGCTGCTTTCCGCCGTGGACGAAAGCCTGATCGTGGGCGGCAAGCAGTTCAATCTCGGCATCCACTGCTATGGCGACATCTACGAGCCGCGCGGGCACAAGTATGTCGTGGACTTTTCCGCCGACCCCGTACCGCAAATCACCTATAAAGTGGGGGAAATCCTGTTCCGCAAGAGCCTGCTGCTCGTGCCGGACAAGGACCAGCTGCTCATCCGCTACGAGCTGCTGGCCGCCCCTTCGGACGTCACGCTGCTGCTCAAGCCCTTCCTCG
>JAGAFI010000063.1 GCA_017612675.1 Bacteroidales bacterium | reverse complement strand
GGCGGCAGGCCATCACGTCCTGGTGGTCGCCGAAGATGGACAGGGCGTGGGACGCGAGCGCGCGGGCGGAGACATGGAAAACGGCGGGGAGCATTTCGCCCGCGATTTTGTACATGTTCGGAATCATCAGCAACAAGCCCTGGGAGGCCGTGAACGTGCTGGTCAGCGCACCGGCCTGCAAGGAACCGTGCACCGCGCCGGCTGCACCGGCTTCGCTCTGCATTTCCGTGACTTTGACGGTTTCCCCCCAGAGGTTCTTCTTTCCGTGGGCCGCCCATTCGTCAATGTTCTCGGCCATCGTCGAGGAGGGTGTGATGGGATAAATGGCTGCGTGTTCGCTGAAAAGGTATGCGATGTTGCTCGCTGCCTGGTTTCCGTCACAAGTGATGAACTTCTTTTCTTTTGCCATGGTTATGTGTCTATATTCAATTGGTTATTGTATTCCTTCAAGCTGTACTTCCTGTCCTGCGGCGGAAGCAATCCGGCGCACGAGGCCCTGCAGGACGGCGCCCGGCCCGAGTTCGACGAATGTGTCCGCACCGTCTGCGAGCATCTGCCTGACGGACTGCGTCCAGCGGACGGGGGCGGTCAGCTGCTGCAGGAGGTTTTCCTTGATGCGGGCGGGATCGGTCTCGCCCCGTGCCGTGACATTCTGGTAAATCGGGCAGCGGGGTTGCTGCACGTCGGTCTTTTCGATGGCGCGGGCAAGCTGCTCGCGGGCGGGCTCCATCAGCGGGGAATGGAAGGCGCCGCCGACCCCGAGCATCAGTGCGCGTTTGGCACCGGCTTCCTTGAGCGCGGCGCAGGCGCGTTCGACCGCTTCCCGGGTTCCGGAAATGACGATCTGTCCGTCGCAGTTGTAGTTGGCGGGAACGACGTCCCCGATGCCCGCGCAGATGCTTTCCACCTGCCCGCTTTCCATGCCGATGACTGCGGCCATACTGCCCGGACGCTGCTCGCAGCATTGCTGCATGGCGCGGGAGCGCTCGGCGACCAGCCGCAGCCCGTCTTCAAAGGCCACGGCCCCGGCGGCAACCAGGGCGCTGAATTCTCCGAGGGAATGTCCGCCGACCATGTCCGGCTCGCCCGGCGCGCAGCAGGCGGCGAGGCAGACCGAATGGAGAAAAATGGCTGGCTGGGTGACGCGGGTTGCCCGCAAATCTTCGTCGGAACCTCCGAACATCAGGTCGGTCAGGCGAAATCCTAAAATTTCGTTGGCCCGCTCCATCATTTCTTTTGCCCGGATATGGTTGTCATATAGTTGTTTACCCATCCCGGGGTATTGGGAGCCCTGACCCGGGAAAATAAATGATTTGCTCATACAGTACAAATTTACATAAAAATTATTACATTTGCAACGGAATTGCGCCCCTAGTTTAATGGATAGAATTTAGGATTCCGGTTCCTACGATAGGCGTTCGATTCGCCTGGGGCGTACAAAATGAATTGCTGAATTTGAACGATATGAAAACTTCTTCCCGACTGTACCGCCTTGCCGCGGCGTGTTTCCTGTATCTGCTTTTTGTGAATGCCTGCACCAAAATGCCGGCCAATCCCGCGTGGCTTCCGGACCGCGTGTCCGTTCCGTTCCGCGTGTCGCTCCGGGAGGTGCGCGCCGGGGGAAAACTGGTCGTGGACTGGACGTTGGAAGAAACGGAGCCAGGGCATTGGCAGCTGCACTCCGACAGCCCATGGGCGGGCGAACTGGCCTGCACCCCGGACCACCCGCTGGAACTTTCCGTCGCGGCGGCCGACCCTGCCGATGCCGCGGCTTTCCGGGGCGTGAACCTGTATTCGCTGGACAAGGCCGCCATCGTGCCGCAGCGTCTTTCTGCCGATGCCTGCCGGTATCGCCTGCAATACCGGGCCGATTCCGGCGGGGAAGGGGTTTCGCTGCTCGTTTCCACGGCTGCGGACCTGCAGGAGGCGCTTGCCGCTTCGCCCGGCGATTCCCGGACGATCCGTCTCACGCTTCCCGCCTGCTCGCAAGTGCCTGTGGAATGGCTGAAAATCGCTTATTCAAACGCTTCCCTCGGTGAATATGAAGAATATGAACTGCGCCGCGGCGCCATGCTGCATCTTCCCGTGTATTACCAGCAGGGCGTGAGCCGGGTGCGGATGCTCTCGATTCTGGATTATTATCCCCACCATACGACGGACGATGACGTGTACTACACCGACGACGGGGTATGGACCCGCCTGCAGCTCCAGGGGCAGGCGGGCGTGCAGTACCGTCCCCGCCTGGGGGCGGACAGCTGGTTCGGGACGGAGCATCCCGGGGCGTGGACGCAGGCGGTCGGGAAGCGGATTTGGGTGACATACGGGGATTATGTGCCCAACCAGTTCGTGCTGTACACGAAAAAGGACGGCACCATCGGCGCCCGCTTCACCGTCCGTACTGCCGGGGTGCATATCTGAGAAGGGAAGAGGCCTTTGCCGGCAGCGGCGCCATGCGTAGCCGTCGTGACGGGATAAAAGCATGTCCTGTTGCAGGATGGGGTCCCCGCCCGCAAACGGCAGATGCCCCGGCCCGTTGCCGCCCATATTGAAATCCCGGCGGGGACGGTCAAGGGTACAAAAAAGGGAATAAGCCGAAAAAACGTCCTTATTCCCTTTTGGGGTGCGATGTGGGGCTCGAACCCACGACACCCAGAACCACAATCTGGTGCTCTACCAACTGAACTAATCGCACCGTGTCAGTTTGGACTGCAAAGATATAAAAAATCTTTTTGAAAGAAAATTTTATGTGTTATTTTTGAGGACGGATAAAACATTACGATACAATGGCCAAAGAAATCAAGTTCTCCCTCGTTTATCGGGACATGTGGCAGTCTTCCGGAAAATACCAGCCGCGGGCAGACCAGTTGGTCCGGGTAGCGCCAGCCATTATTGATATGGGGTGTTTTGACCGGGTGGAAACCAACGGCGGGGCTTTTGAGCAGGTCAATCTCTTATATGGCGAAAACCCCAACCGTTCCGTCCGCAGCTGGACGGCGCCTTTCCGCAAGGCTGGCATCCGGACCCATATGCTGGAGCGCGGGCTCAACGCTTTGCGGATGAATCCCGTACCGGCGGATGTCCGGGAACTGATGTTCCGGGTAAAAAAGGCGCAGGGGACGGACATTGCCCGTTCCTTCTGCGGTTTGAACGACCACCGGAACCTTCGCCTGTCCATCGAATATGCCAAGAAGGCGGGCATGGTCTCCCAGGCGGCGCTGTCCATTACGCATTCTCCCGTCCATTCCGTCGCCTACTATCTGGGCGTCGTGGACAAACTCGTGGAATACGGGACCGATGAAATCTGCCTCAAGGACATGGCGGGCGTCGGGCGGCCGACGGTACTGGCGGAACTGGTGCGGGATATCAAGCGGAAATATCCGCATATCCCCGTGCAATACCACGGACACTGCGGGCCCGGTTTTTCGCCTGCTTCCATGCTGGAAGTGGCCCGGGCCGGGGCGGATTACCTCGACGTGGCCGTGGAACCCCTCTCCTGGGGCAAGGTGCATCCGGATGTCATTACCATCCAGCAGATGCTGAAAGCGGACGGTTTCCTGGTCAAGGACATCAACATGGATGCGTATATGGCCGTCCGTTCTCTGACGCAGGAATTCATGGACGATTTTCTCGGTTATTGGATCAATCCTGCCAACGCGAAGATGACCTCCCTGCTGGTGGGCTGCGGGCTGCCGGGCGGGATGATGGGCTCCATGATGGCGGATCTCAAAGGCTTCAAGGCAGCCATCAACGCGGCGGAACAGGCCGCCGGTCATCCTGCCAGCAGCCTCGATAAGCTGATGGTGGATTTGTTCAGTGAAGTGGCATATGTATGGCCGCGCCTGGGTTATCCGCCACTGGTGACGCCATTCAGCCAATATGTCAAGAATACGGCCTTGATGAACCTGCTTGCGAAGGCGCAGGGGAAGCCGCGTTTCAGCACCATAGACAAGGATACCTGGGGCATGATTCTGGGCCGGATGGGCAAACTGCCCGGGCCGCTGGCGCCGGAAATCGTCGCCCTTGCCGAGGAGCAGGGCCTGGAATTCTATACCGGCAATCCGCAGGACGCCTATCCGGATGAACTGCCGAAGTTCCGGAAGATGATGCAGGAAGAGGGCTGGGACTGTGGCGAGGACGAAGAAGAGTTGTTTGAACTCGCCATGCACGAGCGCCAGTACCGGGATTACCGGAGCGGTGTCGCCAAGGAGCGTTTCAACGCAGAACTGGAAGAACTCCGGGCAAAAGCCGGGGCGCCGGTCGTCGTGCGTCGCCCGGTGGTGGAGATGCCGGAATTTCCCGTGGACGATTATGTGGCCCGGTATCCTGGTGCCATTCCGCTGCAGGCGCCGGCCAGGGGAAAGCTGCTGTGGCAAATCGATGTCGCGGATGATTCCCGCGCACCGATGGCCGGGACGGCGGTCCGGGCGGGACAGGCCTGTGGCTATGTGCAGGCCTATTATGGCATGGAAGAAATCCTGCCGGCGGCGGACGGCCGGGTGATTGCCGTGACGGCTGCCCAGGGGAAAAATGTCGCCAAGGGAGAAATCGTTGCATTTATCGAAAAATCAAATGAATTATAACCGGACACTTACTGAAAAACAGCGGGCGCAATTGCGCGGTATCCGACACGTGGCGCTGGATATGGACGGCACCATCTACCTCGGCAGCCGCATTTTTCCCTATACCTTGGATTTCCTTTCCCGGCTGCGCAAGGCCGGTATCGGCTATTCTTTCCTGACCAACAACCCGACGAAATCCGTTGCCGACTATCTGGCCAAACTGGCCGGAATGGGCATTCAGGCCGGGGAAGAAAATATGTACACCACCTCGCTGGCCGCCATTGATTACATCAAGCGGCAATATCCGCAGGCCCGGCGCCTCTTTTTGCTGGGTACGCCTTCGATGGTGTCCCAATTTGAAAAAGCCGGGTTCGAGGCCTGTGCGGATGACCCGGATGACAGGCCGGACGTCCTTGTCGTGGCTTTCGATATGACCCTGACCTATCCGCGTCTCTGCCGGGCCGCGTGGTGGGCGGCACAGGGCATCCCGTATGTGGCCACCAATCCGGACCGTGTATGTCCCACCGACCAGCGCGTGGTGCTGGTGGACTGCGGCTCTTTGCAGAAGTGTATCGAACACGCGACGGGACGCAGGCCGGATATCGTGCTGGGCAAGCCCGATCCGACGATGCTGGACGGCATCCGCCTGCGCCATGGCCTTGCGCCGCAGGAAATTGCGATGGTGGGGGACCGCATCTATACCGATACGGCGATGGCCCACAATGCCGGCGCCGTGGGCGTGCTGGTACTCAGCGGGGAGACGAAACTGCAGACAGCCCTCGATGTCGCGGCGGACGAACAGGCTTGTCTTGCCTCCGGACGTACACCGGAGTTCCATGCCCCGGACTTCATTGTGCGGGATATCGCCGAACTGGGCGACCTGCTGCTGGAAAACCGGTAGGGGAGTGCCGTGTTTTTCCGGACGCCTTGCCGGGCGTTCCTATGTATTTGTGAACTGAAAACTATGAAAATAAAAGATTTATGCGTATCTGAAAGGCCCCGTGAGCGCCTGCTCGCGCACGGTGCCGCTACGTTGAGCAACGGAGAACTGCTCGCCATCCTGATTCGGGACGGCATGCCCGGGAAAAATGCCACCGACATCGCCCAAATGCTGCTGCGTGCCCACGATGGCAATCTGGCCGCCCTTTTTTCCCTGTCGGGGGAAAAGCTGCAGGAAACGCCGGGAATTGGCCCCGGCAAAGCTGCCTGCATCCTGGCGGCTTTTGAGCTGGGCCGGCGTTTCGTCCGGGAGTACAACGGCATCCTGCGGAAACCGCTGGTATCGGCGCGGCAGATTTACGAGCTGATGCTCCCGCAACTTAAAGGACTCCGTCACGAAGAATGCTGGGCCATTTTGCTGAACGGCCACAACTATGTGCTTTCCCGTGAGCGGGTCGGCGAAGGCAGCAGGCTGGCAACCATCATTGATGAACAGCGCATTATCCGGCTGGCCATCGAAAAAGGGGCGAGCGCCCTGGCTCTGGTTCACAACCACCCCGACGGGAATCCGAACCCCAGCCAGGCCGATATATGCAGTACCCGGCGGTTGCAGGCGGCTGTCCACGCCTGTTCCCTGCAGTTGGTTGACCACGTCATCCTTTGTGATGACAGTTTCTTTTCCTTTGAACAAGACCGGGAAATGCGGCGGTAAAGTGCGGCGTTCCAAATCTTTTCGCCGGTTCTTTGCAGCGCCTGTGCATAAAAACTTCGCGAAAAACATCAAATCTCTTGCGAGAATCAAATATATACCCTATCTTTGCAGTCCACAAATGGGGTATTAGCTCAGTTGGTAGAGCGTTTGAATGGCATTCAAAAGGTCAGGAGTTCGATTCTCCTATGCTCCACGGAACAGACTGATAATCAGTCACTTAAGGCACTTACGCATAAATTTACGCATAAAAATCGCGAAGTT
>JAGAFI010000062.1 GCA_017612675.1 Bacteroidales bacterium | reverse complement strand
GCGGGGAAGGCTCCCGTTTTGACGTTCCCCATCTGGCGGATTTTATCCGCGTGGAGCGGATTCCCGTCAAAGAAAACAGAAAAGCCGCCCGGCTGATTTATCATTTCTACTCCGGACACTGGTATAGCAAGCGTTACCGCAGCATGTTGTGGCAAAAACTCCGGCCTTCGACAAATTTACAAAAAAGGCTCCGGTACCATATGCAAAAACTGCTGGGGCTCTTGCTCGACGAGCCGCTTATTCCCGAGGGAAAAACGGTGGGCTATTCCGTCGTGCGTTCCGAAAAAGCCCAGGTGGACCAGGGACGGTACACGAAAGTCTATCCGCCCTATTTCATGCATGACGTACGCCTGGGAGACTACTCCTATGTTGCGGCGAACTGTCACATCCTCCACTGTACGATTGGGAAGTTTTGTTCCATCGGCCCGAATTTTTCCTGCGGGCTGGGCATCCATCCGACAAACGGAATCTCCACGGCACCGATGTTCTATTCAACCCAAAAGCAGAATGGCGTCACCCTCCTGCACGGTGTCAATCGGGCACAGGAATTCATCCCGTCAAGCATCGGGAATGACGTCTTTATCGGAGCCAACGTCACGGTGCTCGACGGCGTACATATCGGAGACGGTGCGGTGATTGGCACCGGTGCCGTCGTCACCAAAGACATTCCCCCCTATGCCATCGCCGTGGGCGTGCCCGCCGCCGTCATCAAATACCGGTTCGACGCCCAAACGATTTCCGCGCTTCTGGAAAAGCGCTGGTGGGACGGGGATGAAACGGCTCTGGAAGACGTCAAACGACAGTTTTGGGATATCGAAGCGTTTCTGCAATCGCCTTAGCCACATATGGAAGCATGCCAGTTCTAAAAAATACACCCCCCACATTATCCGTCGTATGTCCGGTCTATCAGGGCGAGGCGAGCCTCGAGGCGCTGGTAACCCGCATCGAAGCGGCAGTAAGTCCGATTACCGGGCAATTCTCGGTTGTGCTGGTCAATGATGCGTCCCCGGATGGCAGCTGGGAGAAGATTGTGCGCCTGTGTGAAAAGGACCCTGCCGTCGTCGGCATCAACCTGTCCCGGAATTTCGGCCAGCAGCAGGCCATTGCCGCCGGGCTTTCCTATGCAAGGAACAGCCAGTGGGTCGTCGTGATGGACTGCGATTTGCAAGACAGGCCGGAAGACATCCCGCTGCTATGGGAAAAAGCGGCGGAAGGATATGACTGCGTACTCGCCCAGCGGGACGTGCGTTATGATTCCGTTTTCAAAAAAATCGGCTCCAAATTCTTTTTCCGGATATTTTCCCGCCTGACCGACACCCGCCAGGCGCCCGGCATCGCAGAATTCGGCCTGTATTCGCAGCAGGTCGTCGCGGCCATCCTGGCGATGGGAGATTACCTGCACTACCTGCCGGCGCAAGTGCAGTGGGTGGGATTTTCCCAAACCTCCGTCCCCGTTGTGCGGGATGCGCGCCCCCAAGGCGTTTCCGGCTATACCGTCGGGAAACTGATCCGCCTGGCTACGGATGCCATTTTCTCCTATTCCGACAAACCGCTGCGGTGGATTGTCCGCCTGGGCCTCGCCACAACGCTCCTTTCCCTGCTCGTCATCCTGTACTTTTTTTCGGTCTGGCTTTTTTCCGGGGAAGAAACCCCCGGTTATACCAGCCTGATTCTCTCGCTGTGGCTCACGCTCGGCGTATTGAGCACGATTCTGGGAATCGTGGGATTATATATCAGTATGACTTTTAAGACTGTCCAAAGGAGACCGCCATTCATTATAAAAGAAACCCGAAACACGGATGAAGCATAAACCAGTCAGCAGTAACGCCCTGTACGGAGGCATCATATGCCTTTTGCTCGGGGTCTCAGCGGGGGCGTTCGGGAATATGACCGCCGGATTCAACACGCTTTTCGACGAGGCTTATTTCCTGCTGCAGCTACAAGAGGGGTATCAAGGAATCGCCACAGGAGAATCCCTGTGGAACCTGCTTGCTGTCAAATGGTTTCCATATTGGGACCTGACCGGGAAATATGCCGCGCACGCCGCGGCCTGCTTGTTGGTGTTCCTCTCCGGCCTGGTGGTTGCCCTGACAGCTTTCCTGCTGGACGGAAAACGGCATTTCCTGCAGCACTTCGCCCGGGCGCTTTTGCTGCTCCTGCCGTCGCTGACGACCCCGATAGTCAGCATCGAGAGCTTGAATTACGCACATTTCCAGCGATTTCTTCTCGTCATTTCCATCTGCTGCTTCCTGGCGGCCATCCGGCACCGCGACACATGGCAAGGGGCGCTTTCCTTTTCCCTGACCGGGCTTTTTGCCGGGTTGAGCCTGTTTGTCATGCTGCCCAGCGGGGCATGTGTCCTGGCCAGTTTGGCCGTCGTCATCGGCATAATCGGCGGGAGGGATTTCCGGCAAACCACGCGAAACCTGTCATTCCTGGGTTTGGGCGTCGGGCTCTCTGTCCTGTATTTCCACCTGCATATCTGCCGCCTGCCGGTGGTATGGGAGGCGGTCCGGGAAACTGCCATCCAGTTTTCGCAAGGGGCAAGCCATGGGCACACACCCTTGACGGTGGCAAAGGGGAATGCTTTTCTCCTGCGGGATTTTCTGTTTACCGCCTTGGTTGCGGGAGGTGGCTATGAAATATCCCGCCGTGTTTCGAAAGACTGGCTCTCTTGTCTCCTTTATATCGGACTGGTTGCATTTGGCGTGGTTTATTCGCCCCTGGTCCAGCCTTCCCTGCTCCTTTTTTATGCGTTGCTCTTCCCGTTCTTGGGACAGATGCGGCACGAAGGGATTTCAAGCGGAAGAGACAAGGCAGATGTTGTCCTGCGAACATATCTGCTCCTGTTTCCCGCCATCGCCGCACAAGGTACTGCGATACCCCTCGCCTACCGGATGGAGTGTTATATGCTGGTCTGGGTATTCCTGTGGCCTGATACGGGCATCTGCGCGCGCCCCAAAGGCACCAGGAGCTACCGGTACCTGGGCTGCGCCGCGTTGTGCATGCTGCTGTGGCAATGCCTGAACGGTTTCCTGGATGTGTCCCAGCGCAAAGGAGATTGCCATTTTTCTCAAGGAACCGCCCAAATGGCAAAAATCCCTATCCGTCAGCAGCAGAAAGTTTATTTGGACAGTATCCGGACCGTCGTGTCCGCATACGGATTCCGCCCCGGTTCCTCCGTCATGCTCGCTACCGACAGCGACCTTGCGGCCATTTATGCGCTTGACGCCCGGACGCCATACAAAGTCTATTGCCAATATGCGGCAGGAATTTTTGCAGCATGGGACAAAGCCCCGATGCGACAGCCGGATTTTGTCCTCCTCAATGAAGCGGACGGACGCATCCTGGCAGAAACCTTGCAGACCTGCCCGTGGGATTTTCCGGCCGCGTATGATGCCTTTGAGATTCCCAGTCCGGATGACGATTTGCCTGAAAACCGGAAATTGTTTTGCAGAAAACCGGCAACATCCAAAAACCATGATGATTAGCAGATTTTTACAGATGGGCATCTCCCGCTTCCTTGCATGCGTGCCAGGGAAGTTCCTCCGCTTTCTTCTCGTCGGATGCCTGAACACCGCCTTCGGGCTGGGGGTATATTACCTGCTTATCTGGCTGGGACTGTCGTATGTCTGGGCGACCCTCATCGCCTATATCCTGGGGGTACTGTTCAATTTCCTGACGACGGGAACCCTGGTGTTCGAAAACCGGGACAATCGCTTGCTGCTGCGCTTTGTCTGCTGCTATGTCGCCACCTATTGCCTGAACATCGCCGCAAACCGGGGCCTCCAGCATGTATTCGACGGCAACACCTATTTCTCCGGGACCGGGGCCACCGTCGTGGCCGCCCTCGCGTCTTTCTTCCTGCTGAAAACCTTTGTGTACCGAAATTCTTTCCAAAAAGATGCACACACAGAATAACAATGCATATTTCCCGGTTTTGGACGTTCTTAAAACCATCGCGGCATACTTCCTGCTGTGGACCCACGTCTCGCAGAAATGGTTTGGAGCATGGGCAGATGAACGGTTCTTCGTACTGCCCCTGCCGGACAGCTGTGTCTATATCTTCTTCGTCATCAGTGGTTTTTTGGCCGGCAGAAAAGCAGAAACCATCCACCTGCACAGTTGGATACAACGGCGGCTGAAACGCCTGCTCCCCGCCTATTATGCTTATATCCTGCTCTGTAGCATTTTCTTTGTCCTTACGGGGCGGACAGCCGAAATATTGCAGGCACAGATTGGGTATTATTTGGTGCCTATGCCCCAGGTGCCTTTTTGCCAAGGCAATGCGATACTGCCTTTTGTGCATTTGTGGTTTATCGGTTCCATGTTGATTTTCACCTTGGTTTTTCCTTGCATTGCCAAATTAAACGCCCCGAAGCGGTTCTGCGTATCGGTCATCATATGCGTGGGGTGGATGCTGCTCAAGTGGGGATGTTATTTTCTTGTCGGCAAGGACACTTTCCTTTATAAATTTGTGGGGGTTACCGGTTTCGATTGTTTGTTTTTAGGTGTCTTATGCGGCCTGGAAACGAAGAAGTTGCACGAAAACAAATATGCTTGGGCCTATTTGCTTTGGGTATTATTCCTGACCTTTGGATTGTATGACACCCATATTCCGGCACCGGCCAGGCCGGAAGTTCTCGCCATCCTTTGCGCCCTCATCATTCTCTTTGGACAGGCAGATATGCCTGGCCTGCGTTTTCGATACGCCTTATGGCACAAGTTCAGCAGTATTTCCTACGAGTTTTACATTGTACAAATCGGGGTTCTCCTGCTGCTTTCCCACGCATGGAAACACCTGCCGCACCAACCCGCCGATATCGTAATTTATGCAATTTGCACATTTTTCACCACTTTCGGAGCATGGCTGCTGCATAAAATATACAAGAAGACCGGGGTATTCATAGCGAATTTTGCAAACACGCAGGGATGACGGATGGATTCCAGAGGCCGAAACCAGCGAAAATCGACCGCATTTCTCAGATGCCAGGAGCAATTGCAAGCACGAATTGCAATTTTTATCGCGGTCCGTTAAAGTAAAAATCGAAATTTTATGTAAGTTTGTACGATTATATGATTTTTTATGAAACAACATTGCCATATTTGTCGGATCGCCTTGCTCGCCACCCTTGCTTTCCATGCGTGCATGTCCCCAAAACAGCTTGTTTACCTGCAAGATATGAAGCAGGACAGCCAGATTGAACTGGAAAACAAGTTCGAAGCGGTGATTTCCCCTTATGACGAACTGGACATCATCGTCACCTGCCACGACATGGCCATCGCCATGCCCTTCAACCTGGGTTACGGCGGTTCCAACCAAGGGGCGTCCATGATGCTGGCCAATCGGAGCAACAACGGTTCGGCGCTTTGTTATCTCGTGGACGTGAATGGGGATATCCAGTTTCCCATCCTGGGGAGCATCCATGTCGCCGGCCTGACCCGGCTCCAACTGCAGGAAAAAATCAAGCAGATGCTCATGGACGGGAATTACATCAGCGACCCGTATGTCATGGTACGCTTCTACAATTTCAAGATTTTCTTCCTCGGCAGTGACGGCGGGAAGGCCATTACCATCCAGAATGAAAAAGTGACGTTCCTGGAAGCGCTGGCCATGGCCGGGGACATCAGCGTCTATACGCGGCGGGACAAAATCGGCGTGATGCGCGAAGTGGACGGCAAAATGACCATCCGCTACCTGGACCCCCGCTCGTCCAAAGTATTCAACGATCCGTATTTCCTTTTGCAACAGAACGATTTCATCATCACCCGTTCTTTCAGCAGCAAATATTACCGGGATGAAGCCACCTTCTGGATGAGCTGGGTTTCCCTGGCCACTTCCATCGTATCGGCTGCCACACTGGTGATCATGGCTGTCAACAAATAGTATTATGAGCGAACAAGCAAGCAACACGCAAGAATCGGCCGCTTTTCTGGAAGAGAAAGGGAACGCCCTGCATATCAAGGATATTGTCTTTACGATTCTTCGCAACATCCATTGGTTGATCCTGTTCTCCGCCATCGGAGGAGGCATTGCCGCCTACCAGGTCCGGAGCCAGGAAAAGACATATCAGAGCCACGCCAGTATCGTCATCAAATCCATCACGGCAGACAACAACTCCCAGGATTTGCCCTATATGAGCAACCTGGCCAGCCGTCGGATGATGGGAGGATTCAACCTGATCAATTCAGAAATGCTCATCCTCAATTCCAAGACGACAATGCTGGAGACCGTGCGGCGGCTTGGACTGAACGTCGGGTACCACACGTCAACCCGTTATACGAAACGCCAGCGGAACATCTATGACGAAACGCCCATTTACGTCCGGTTTCTCGACCTCGGGGACAACCGCTACCAGCAGCTGAGCATCTCGCTGCATCCGGATTCGCTCGTCACCGTGGTCACAGGAGAATTCGCCCCCATTGCGGGCCGCCTGCGGGATACGCTTGTCACCCCGGAAGGACGCATCGTCGTGGAGCCGACATGGTTTCTCAATGCCGGTTATATCGGCAAGACCATTCTGGTCACCCACCAGTCCAACAGCGCAACAGCGGACGAATTGCGACGGAGGCTGGTCATCGAGCGGAACGACCCCAATGACGCTGTCCTCAAGCTTTCCATCCGGGACAGCAATCCCAAGAGGGCCGCAGACATCCTGAATACCGTCATCGAAGTCTATAACGACGATTCCGTAAGCGACAAGAAGCGCATCATTGCAGAGACTTATGACTTCATCAACACGCGCCTGAATACGCTGGATGCAGACTTGAATGTCAAGGAAACGGAGCTGGCCGCATTCAAGCGGGACCACCAGATCCTGTCCATCGAGGACTTCGGGCAGGCATATTTGAGCAGCAACATCGAGATGTCTCAGGAAATGGACAAGTTGCAGCAACAGTTGGCGCTCGCCCGCTACGTCCAGTCCCTGGTGCTCAAGAATTCCGACAACAAGTTGCTGCCCATCGGCATCGGGCTGGAAAGCGACAGCGTGGACAAGGTGATGGCCGAGTTCAACGAAACCGTGCTCAAATTGGAGAAATACGAGAAGACCGGTACGACCAACAACCCGGTCGTGCTTGACATGCAGGTGCAGCTGGAAGCATACAAGACCAATATCTCCCGCATCCTGCAGGCACATATCAGCACCCTGGAAGAGAAAATCCGGAGCACCAACATCTACTCGGAAAAAGTGCGCGGCCAGATCCGCAAGGCACCCGAACAACAGATTTATATCGAAAGCGTGGAGCGGCTCCAGAAAATCAAGGAGACCATCTACCAGACCCTGCTCAACAAACGGGAGGAACTGCTCATCAGTGAGCCGTCCATCGAAGGAAATGCCAAGGTGATTGACGAAGCGCGGGTGTTCCGCACGCCGGTGGCGCCGCAGGAAGGCCGGAACATCCTCCTGGGATTCCTCGTCGGGCTGCTTTTCCCGGTAGGCCTGTACTTCCTTATCAAAACCTTCGACACGAAGGTGCATTTCCGCAAGGATGTGGAAACGGTCTGCACGGCACCTTTCGCCGGAGAGATTCCGTCCAAGAAAAAGGGCGATAACGACTTTATCGTCATTTCTCAGGGGAAACGCAACCAGATTGCCGAAGCGTTCCGCATCCTGCGTTCCAACCTGGACTACATGCACAAGGCGGAACAGGGCGGAACCGTCTTTATGGTGACTTCGCTGTTTGAGAACTCCGGCAAGACTTTCATCACCTCCAACCTCGCCGCCACCATCGCCCTGGCCCGCAAACGGGTCATCCTGCTGGACATGGACCTGCGGAAAGGTTCCCTGCGCAAGAACGCGGGCCTCAAGTCCTCTACCGCCGGTGTATCAGACTTCCTGGCGGGAAAAGTACAGGATATCGATGCCATCATTCGCCACGATGCCTTTGCGGAAGGACTGGACTGCATTTTCGCGGGCAGCATTCCACCAAACCCGGCAGAACTGGAAAGCGACGCCCGTTTCGATTTGCTGATTGCGGAATTGCGCAAACGCTATGAATACATCCTGCTGGATACGGTTCCGGCCGGTTTGATTGCCGACGCGAATATTATCAAGCGCGTGGCGGACTGCGCCCTGTTGATTATCCGCTCCGGCAAATTCGACAAGCGCATGCTGGCAGATGTGGAGAAGATTTACAAGAAGAACCTCTTCCCGAACCTCGCGCTGGTACTCAATGATGTGCCGGATATCCGCCATAGCCGTTACGGCAGCTACGGATATGGTTACGGTTACGGCTATGGCTACGGCTACGGCTACGGCTACGGTTACGGCTATGGCTATGGTCCCAAGTACGGCTACTACGAAGATGAGGGTTATGGCTATGGGGACGATAGCGGTAACAAGAAGAAAAAACACGGCCATCACCACAAAGAAGAAGGCCATTCAAAGGACAAAAAAGCTTGAACCTCGCACGTGAACTCCTGCAGATAGCGCTCGGACGACAGCAATGCCTGTCGGCCCAGGTACCGGACGCGGTGTGGGAGCAAACGCGGGAGTTCTGCCGGCGCCAATTGGTACTGCCGCTTGCCTGCAAAGCCATGCGGGCTTTGCCTGCCGCTTTCCTGCCGTCCGCAGCCGTCCGGGAAGCCTGGGAGCGTGAGGCGCAGGCACAGGCCATCCTGAACGAAATCCTCTATGCACAAGCTCCGAAAGTACAGGCATATTTTACCGAAAGGGGCTTGTCTGCCTGTATTCTGAAAGGTTGCGGATACGCACGGTTCTATGACGAGCCGCTCTCCCGCCATGTCGGGGACATCGATATCTGGGTGCAAGCCCCCCGTGAGCAAACGCTCGCGGCCATCCGGGAACACTATTCCGTATCGGATATCCTGCTGCAGGAATGCAAGATGCATTGGGCACCCGACACAGCCATCGATATCCACTTTTATCCCTGCAAGTTCAGCAATCCGGTCCTGAACCGCCGCTTTCGCCGCTTTGCAAAAGCGCACGGGACCAACCAGGCCCTGTTTCCGGATATCGCATTTGATTTGGTGTTCTGCGCCGTCCATATGTTCCGCCATGTCCCCCGGGGCGGCATCTGCTTCAAGCAACTTGTGGACTACTGGTATATCCTGCATGCTGCGACGCCGGATGAGCGGAACCGGGCTTTCTGGGAACTCTGCCAATTGGGGATGCGGAGGTTCGCCGGGGAACTGATGTATGTCATGCAGCATTGCCTGCTGCTGGAGCGGGGCGTCATGCTCTGTCCGCCGGACAAACGCCAGGGCGCATGCCTGCTGGAGGAAGTGCTGCAGTATGGCTGTCCGGAACCGGATGGGAGAAACGTGATGAGCATGCGGCACGTCCTGCACTTCCTGCCCCGCTATCCGCGGGAAATCCTGTGGACGTTCTACGGAAAGGCGACGCAATATGCCTGGCGACGCCTGCACGGATACCACCGGGGCGGGACGACATCCCGACCGGCTTCCGGCCCGCCCGCCACGCAGGATGACTGACAAGAATGAGAGACAAACGCCACATGGACGAACAACATACGGTAAAAACGCAGCTGTCTGTCGTTTCCCCGGTCTATCGGGGGGAAAAGACGCTGGATGCGCTGACGAGCAGGATTTCCGCTGCGGTTGCGCCCATCACAACCGATTACGAGATTATTCTTGTCAATGACGCTTCGCCGGACCGTTCGTGGGAGAAGATTTGCCAGATATGCCGCCATGACGACAGGGTCGTCGGGCTGAACCTGTCCCGGAATTTTGGCCAGCATGCTGCCATTACCGCCGGACTTGCCTGCGCCAGCGGCGAATGGGTGGTGGTGATGGACTGCGACCTGCAAGACTGTCCGGAAGAAATCCCCCGCCTGTACGCCAAGGCCATGGAGGGGTATGATTCCGTTCTGGCCCAGCGCATGACCCGGCACGACACGCTTTCCAAGCGGCTTTCGTCCAAACTGTTCTATCACGTGTTTTCGTTCCTGACGGAAACAGGGCAGGATGCGAGCGTTGCCAATTTCGGCATCTACAGCAGAAAAGTAATCGATGCCGTATTGCGCATGGGCGATGCTTTGCGCTATTTCCCGACCCAGGTACAATGGGTGGGCTTCCGGCAAGCCCGCTTGCCTGTAAAGCATGGTACGCGGGAAGAAGGCCATTCAAACTACAACCTGCGGCGTTTGATGCACCTTGCCACCAACACGATGCTCACTTTTTCCAGCAGGCCGCTGCGGATTATCGTCAAGTTTGGATTCCTGATAACCCTTCTGTCCATTATCGCAGGCATCTATATCCTGATAAAATGGTTTGCCGGGGGCATCGCCGTACTGGGCTACACCTCTCTGATTATCTCCATCTGGTTCCTGGCCGGCGTCATCATCAGCCTGCTCGGCATTGTCGGGCTCTATATCGGGAGTATTTTCGAGCAAGTGAAAAACCGCCCGTATTATATTGTATCGGAAACACAAAATGTCCGGCAGGCATGATTCAGACTTTGACTTGGGACAGCGCCTTCTTCGGTTTGCGCATCGGGCGGACGGACATTTGGGAAATGGCTGACTGGCAGGTTTTGCAACAAGACTTCGCTGCCGGCAGATTCGACTTGCTGTATGTCTTTTCCCACATTCCCGTACAAGCGCCCCTGCCGCAGGCAAAACGGGTCGATACCAAGGTGATATACAGGAAAATGCTTACAACGGCACCTGCTCCGGTAGATTCCCATGTCCAGGCATTTGCGGACAAGGTGCCGGATGAGGCCTTGCTGCGTCTTGCCCTCGTCAGC
The DNA here is from genome assembly GCA_017612675.1 of Bacteroidales bacterium. Lineage (GTDB taxonomy): Bacteria > Bacteroidota > Bacteroidia > Bacteroidales > UBA932 > Cryptobacteroides. Next base: position 1,854 of record JAGAFI010000062.1, on the reverse strand, counting down.
GGGCAGTATTCCCGCTACCGGACGGATGGGCAGTTCCCTGCCGGCAGCTATGAACGGCTGTACCGGCGGTGGATGGAAAACAGCACAAACGGCCAGTTGGCCGATGTGGTCCTCTGCTACAAGCGGGGGAAGGAAAAACAGGGCGTGATTACCCTCCGCCTGGAAAATGGCGTGGGCAGTATCGGATTAATCGCGGTAGATGTGACGGAACAAGGCCGGGGCATCGGAACGGCGCTCATCGGAGCGGCAGAGGAATGGCTGCGCAAAAAAGGCGCGCAGGCCTTTGAGGTAATCACCCAGCAGGAGAATGCCAGCGCCCGCCGGTTCTATGAAAAACGCGGTTTCGTCCAAGTGTCCGCTACGGACATTTACCATTTGTGGGCTGTCAGTTCGGGGCATGAAAACGGAGAAGGGCTATAGAATCGCATTTATACTTATCTGGGCATCCATATCCGGACTATGTGCGTATTTTATCGTCCACCGGGCGCAATGGTGCCTTGGGGATGATGCCATCATCATGCACCAAACGGGCTCCGGCATCCCCTTTTCGCCGGCCGACACCGTAAACCCGGAAACGGGCAGGTTTTATCCGCTTGCGTATCTCATTTACAACGTCTTGCTGCCATTCTCCGACGGATATCTGCCGGCTTCCGCCCATTATTGGCTGCATGCGGCGATGTTTGCCCTGCTGTGTGTGTCCCTTGCCATATTGTTTGTCAGCATGTTAAGCGGGATGAAACCGGTATGGAAATATGGACTTCCGCTCCTTGGCGCGAGTGCCATGGTCTTCAAGTTATATCCGGACTTTCTCCATTGCTTCTCAACGATCTGGGTATCCTATTCCCTGATAGCCGCCTTTCTGCTGTTTACCTGGCTCTTTCACAAACGCAAGAGAATCCTGTATGCCCTTGCAGCGCTGCTTGCTGTCAATTATGCGACGTATTGCCTTGAATACGAGTTCATCATTCCCTTTTCTTTCGGTCTGTTCGGCCTTTTGTTCCTGCGTCGGCAGTCCGACCGCAAAGAGAAAGTGTATTATGCGCTCTTGCTCGGCAGCGGGATACTCTACCTGTGTCTGTATGCCCGGCTGGTTCTGCCCCATATCCAATCGGCTTATGACGGCGCACATTTTACCCGGACGACTTTTGCCGGGAACATGCTGCGGATGCTGGCCGGGAACAAAATCATCCTGCTCGCCCTCGCGGCAGGATGCATCCGCCTCTTGGGAATCCGGAAAGGCCAGAGCCGTTATATGTTTTTCGACACCGTGCTGCTCGCCGGGCTGGGCGTATGCTGCGGGGGGCTCGTCTTGCGGCTGAACTGGACGATGTATTACAATCTGGCCGCATTGCTGTTGTTTCCTGCCGTCGTGTATTTTTCCCGGCATTACCTGCGTCCTCCCGTCGCGGCCCTGCTGTTGTTCGCCCTTGTCGGACTGCATGGATATCGGATTCCCCGACATATCCGGGACAACCAGCAGAAACGTATGGAAACGGTACAGAAGATGGAAGGCCTCAAGAACAGCCTGCTGGCCGGCGAGTCGCTTTTCTGGTATGCGCCGCCCATCGCGCAACCTGGTCCCGAGACCGAATTGCGGAATTGGCGGAAAGTCACGATGGAACAGTATCTGGGCTATCTGCTCCATGAGCGGGACTTCATGCTCGACGAGCGGACGACCTTTGAAGCAGACCTTCCCGGCATCTGGCTGGAACCGGTCGAAAACCAGAGCGCCGCTCCATCCGCGGGACCGGCGGCCATGGGTACGCCCTGCTTTTCCTTCGAGGACATCACGGGATACCGCATCGCGCCGCCCGCACGGATACCGGCACCTACCGCCACAGGCGGGCGGTGATG
>JAGAFI010000061.1 GCA_017612675.1 Bacteroidales bacterium | reverse complement strand
GGATTGGTTTACCGGATAAAATGCATCCACGCCCGGGGTTCCTCACAGCCGGGGGCGGGTTTGCCGCCCGTCGCGGACAGCAGCGCCGCCATGTTGTCCGCCAGCGTGCGCATCGTCTGCAAGCCTTCCGTGTCGCACGCGGCCTGTCCCGGCTCCCGGCCATAGACGATGTTCCAGTATTGGGAGCCCACGATGGGCATATTCAGCATCTGGAACGGCATGTTGAGCGTCTGGAAGGCCGCCGTGGCGCCACCCCGCCGGCACACGGCGACGGATGCCGCCGGTTTGCCCCGGAACGCGGCGCCGTTGGAATACAGCATCCGCTGCAAGAGGGCGAGCAAGGCCCCGTTGGGCTGGCCGTAATAGACCGGAGAACCCACCACCAGCGCATCCGCGTCCGCCATCCGGGCGGAAATCCGGTTGCAGGCATCATCCCCGAACACGCAGGCACCGGGCTTTTCCCGGCAGCGGTTGCAGACGATACAGCCCCGCAGCGGAGCGGTCCCAATCCATTCAATCTCACTGTCAATGCCGTGCTGCGCCAGCCGCACGGCAATTTCCGCCAGCGCGATGGACGTGTTGCCTTTTTGCCGGGGGCTCCCGTTAATCAGCAATGCTTTCATATCTTCCTTACTTATGACTTATGACAAGCCCGCTTCCGCCAGGCCCGCCCGGCAAAAATAAGAAAATTCCGCCATACCGCTACATACCGCCCAGATGCTCTGCCAGGATTTTGATGCCGATGCCGAGCAGGATGATACCGCCCAGCAGTTCGGGCTTGATACGCCGGTTCACGACCTCGCCGAAACGGATGCCCAGCCAGGAGCCGGCGATGCTGAACAGGAAGGAGGCAAGGCCGATGATGAGCAGCGGAAGCCAGAGTTTCCCCAAACTGTCGTATCCCGTGCAGGCGAAAGAGATGCCGACAGCCAGGGCGTCGATGCTGGTGGCGACGGCCAGCAGCAGCCGGGTCTTCAAGATGCGGGGGTCCATGACGGATTCCGCCTCTTCCCGGAAGGCGCCATATATCATCCGTCCCCCGATGAAGGCCAGCATGGCGAAGGCGACCCAGTGGTCCACCGCCTGGAGGACGTCACGGAAACGGCTGGTCAGCAGCCAGCCCGCAAGGGGCATCAGCGCCTGGAAAAAGCCGAAGAGAAAGGCCATTTTCCCCATCAACAGCGGCGCGGGTTTCCGCAGCAGCACCCCGCAGGCCACGGACACGGCAAAACAGTCCATCGCCAGCGCCACCGCAATCAAAACAATCTCCCACATAGCGCGAAAAGAAAGTTAACAAAAATGTTATACACTAAAACTATTTTGTTTTATTCATTGTTTTTCAACATCAGACAATCCTCAATGCGCGGAATCAGCAAAGCGGACACAAATTCCTCTTCCATGAAGTGCGTACCCGGATATCGGCAGCAGCGCCCCTTGCCAAGATGCCGGTTCCAGGTGCAAATGCTGACGATTCCGCTCCTCCGGTAGTGGTCGCGGGTGCCGAAAAAGGCATAGCACATCCCGGGCTCCGCCTCCCCTGCCGCCAGAGCCTCCCGACGCAGTCGGCGAAACTTCCGGAGCACGGAAAAACGAAAATCCAGGCGCTGCCGCTCCCCCGGTTTCACGGGAAAGAGACGGCGGAGCAACGCGGGAACGCCGGGCAGCAGGGAAAGGGGGGCGGCCAGGTAGCCGAAATACAGCGGCGCGTTGAGCGAAGGACTGACGAACAGGCGCGGAACGCCCCGCAGGCGCATCGCCTGACAGGCCCCGAGAGACTCCCCGATGACCAGTTCCGGCCGGTACTCCGCCACCAGTCCTGCAATCCTTTCCCCCGCCTCCTGCGGGTCGAAAGGCAGGGTGCGCAGCACCACCTGCACCCCGGGATGCTCCCGGGAAAAATACGCGGACAAAAGACGGGGGATGCGGCTGTCCGCACCCCCGCCCATGCCATGTATGTACAAGATATGTTTAGGGCTCATTGTCCAGCGCCGGCGCTTCGTCGGACGTCCAGTAACAGTAACCGACAATTGACTGGTCCTGCATGTCCACGAGGTTGGCGCGGAACACCTCGCCATCCCCCAGCAGGCCGGCCATCGCCGCCGCGTCCACCTGCTCGCAGGCAGTGCTGAACCCCTTGAAAGCCAGCAGGACGACTTCGCTGTATTTGCCCGTGTAAGCCTGCGGCTCCCGGAAATAGGGAACGGCTTTCAACTGCTCCACACAAGCGTTCAGCACCTCTTCCCGGGCATTGGACGCGCACAGCGTATAGAAGGAATAAGTCCCCTCCTTCTCCCGGCAGGAGGCGGCCAGCAAGAGGGCGGCAAGCGCCGCAAACACGTATTTTACCGTTTTGCCCATCTCTCAAATCAAAAATCCGCGAAGGCCGTCCAGTCGGCATTGTTCTCCGCCGCCGCCTCGATGCTGTCGGGGAGATTTACGAAGAAATCAAAGCCCGTCCACGACTGGATTTGGGAGACGCTCACGGAATAATCATCCAGATTGTACCCGCTGCTGTATGCATGGTGTTCCAGCCACACGCCCACGGCCTTGGCCTGCGTGACGGCGGTATGGCCGCTGTTCCACTTGACTTTCAGCAGGGCTTTCCAGTAGTAGTTGGGTACGGGCACGGATGCCGGCAGGATGGTGTTGCTGGTTGCCGTCAGGGTCTGGATGGTTTCGCTGCCCCCCACCTTCCGGAAACAGGCGCCGGTGACGACATAGACCGTATCGGTAGCCGTCGCCACGGTACGCACCCGTGCTTCCAGCGAGTTCCAGATGCCGCTGTTGAAACCGTTCTGAATCTGCGGCGTCTGGTTGGTCAGGTAGAAGGTCTGGCTGTTCATCGTATCGTCCGCCGTGCGGTCCGCATTCGGGACCTGGTGGCCACGCGCATATTCACTCGCGCCATAATTCACGCCATATCCGTTCTTTCGGACATTTACCTGAAGCGATTCATCAATATTGGGATTAAAGAGCCACTTGTCATCGCGCTCCCGGGACGCCATGTAGGAGGAACACAGCGGGTACGCGACCCACAGGGATGCGTACGTGGCATATTCATACAGGTAGGTATAATTCCGCGTGCCATCCACCACGAGGGATTCGGAGAAATAACCCGAACCGGAAACGGGGGCGGGAAGTTCCAGCCAGTTGTACGCGGTCGGCTGGACGCTGGGCTGGGCGCCGGTCGTCACCGTACCGGAGGGATGCGCGCCGATGGAATTGCGCGCCGACAGGACATCGGTGGTCACGGCATAGACGGATATCGTATATTCCGTTTCATACGCCAGTCCGGAAAGCTGCACCGCCGTTTCCGTCACCTCGGTGCGGACCGTTGCAGAAGTCCCCTGCGCCTCAACCACGTAGCTGTCAGCCCCGGAAACTGCCGTCCAGCTGACATCAATGGCATTGGGAACGATGGCGTTGGCCTGTGCCTGCACCTGTCCGGGGGCATCGAGGCGAGGCCGCGTCTCTTCCCCGGCATAGACTTCCACGGCGCTCAGGTACAGGACCGCATCGAGCGATCGGAGATACGCCGTATGGACGCCGGCATCGGCAATGTCGAAAACCAGGCTGCCGCTGCCATCCCGGGTCGCTTTCGCGATGGAACCCGTCTTCAGGGTCGCGCCCGTCTCCAGCGAGACGTTCTTGCCGGAAGCATCCGGGGAAATCGTGAGCTTGACCAGACGGATGGAAGTACCCAGGTCCGGCAGTTTCAGGTAAGAGTCATTGTTACTGGAGGCATTCCGCAACTGGATGGCGGAATTCGCCGTGCTGCTGAGGGCATACGCCTGCCACTGCGCGCCGTCTTCCGTCGTAACGGTGGCATAACCGTAGGAGCCGGACGAATAGACCGCCCGGAAATCGGCATAATGCAGGGCGGTATAATCGAGGTCCGCGGCCCGCGGTCCGCCTGTCACCCCGGTGAAACTGACAGAAAAATCAGATGCGTCCCCTTCCGAGAACACGAGGGAGCGTCCCTCGGGAATGGTGACGGTACGCGAGAACAAGAGGGTTTCCGTCTCCACGTCCACCGTGAAACTGTCGCCGGGCGCAAGGGAAAACGGCCAGGCGGTGAAAAAGGCCGTCATGCCGTTGGCGGCGATGGCCTGCCCGTCGTAATCCAGCACGACTTTGTCCACACCGTTCCCGGAGTACCCGTATTCCACGGTCTCCGCCGTTTTGAGATTGATTTTGCTGCTGCCGGTCACGACCTTGCCGGGCACCGTCAACGTAATCTTGGCGATATTCTCCGCGCTTGCGAGGTTTTTAATCAGCATTTTCCCGATGGCGACCTTGCGCCCGAACGCAAGCGTCAGGGAGGTCGGCTGGGAAGCAAGCCCCGTCACCGGCTGCGAAACGAGCACGTCGGCATTCTGGCCGAAACTCCCCTCCGTCGGATACTGGATGGTCGGGAGTTTGATTTTCAGGTTTTCCACGTCCGTGTTGTTGGACACGAAGGAGGCGGAAGGATACAGGGCGTAATAGTCGAAGGGCGCGTCGGTGCTGGCGCGGAACGACGCGCTGAAATCCATCGTCGCCCCGCCGTCGGAAGTCGTTCCTTCCCCGCTCGTGACAGCCGTGGAATATACCCCGCCCGCATGTTCCAGCACGGTCAGGTACTCGCCGTCCGTATGCCACAGGACAGCATGTCCGTCAGCGGCCAGGGCGGTCTTGCGCTCGGAACCGGCGTGCAGGGTCATCCGGACATAGGGAAGGACTTCCGCCTCTTTCCGACACGCGGTCAGGACAGCCAAGGCGACCGCCAGTGCAAAAAAACGTCTGCTCATGTCAAAAATCTCCATATTCCGTATCGTCAACACGTTTCCCCGCCGCCCCCTCGGGAGCATAGAAACTCTGCCGGAGAAGTCCGGCGGTCAGACAGACGGGAACCATCCGGCAATCAGGCTGCCGGTACAGACCCGGACAAGGGGCCTCATGCATCGTTTTTACGTTCACCACAATCACTTATATTATTACTTATTACAAAACTACAAATATCATATTTCTGCCAGGACCGTTTCACAGGAACGGACAATGTCGCCACTGCGCACCCGCAATTTGGCGTCCGTCGGCAGGTAGATGTCAATGCGGGAGCCGAATTTGATGATGCCGCACTGCGTCCCGGCCTTCACCTGCAGGCCCGGCTTCGCCCGGCACACGATACGGCGGGCAAAACCGCCGGCAATCTGCTTGAAAAAGACGGGCACGCCTTCGGGCGTCTCCACCAGGATGCAGGTATGCTCGTTCTTCAGCGAGGCCTTGGGCTCGAAGGCCAGCATGTGTTCGCCGGGATGGTACTGGTAATAGGTCACCGTTCCGTCCACCGGCCAGAAGTTGGCATGCGTGTCAAAGAAATTCATATATACGGCTATCTGGAGACATTCGCGCTTGAGGTATTCGCTCTCGACAGTCCTTTTGGCGAAGAGCACGCGCCCGTCCGCGACGGAAGTGACCAGGTGGCTATTCCCCACCCTTTTCCGGGAAGGGACGATGAAAAAATGCGTCTGCCAGATGACAAACCAGAGATATACGGCACAAAGCGGCCAGCAGATCCATGGCAGCGGGATGAACAGGACGGTCAGCAGCGACAGGCCCGCCGCCAGCAGATACATCGCAGCCAGGATGCCATAGGAATTGCGGTCAATTTTCATAACAGTCTGAATACGGTCAGGTAAATGACGGCAAAGGGAATGGCAATGAGCGAACTGTCGAAACGGTCCAGCATCCCGCCGTGGCCGGGAATGCAGTGCCCGGAGTCCTTGACCCCGAACCAGCGCTTCCACATCGAAGAGAAAAGGTCGCCGCACACCCCGCTGACGCTGATCAGCAGGCCGAGCGCAACACTGTGCCACAGGGGGAATTCGAAGCAGCCGGAACAGGACAGGAGGGCAGCCGCCGCCATCCCGAAAACGATGCCGCCCCAGAAGCCCCACCAGGATTTCTTGGGGGAAATCTTCGGGGCGAGCCGCTTCGCTCCGGGACGCTGTCCGAATGCCGTGCCGATGACATAGGCGCCCACGTCACAGGCCCAGATAATGATGAAGAGCCCGAGCAGGAGCCGGCCGTTGAAAGTGCCGTGCAGGTAAACCAGATACGGACTCAGACACATCGGCAAAGCGATATACACCAACGCGGCATAGATATAGGCGAGCAGCCCGAAGTTCGGGTGGTCTTGGGTAAAAACGGCTGTGACGGGAATGAGGAGCTGGGGCACCAGCCCGACGGCAATCCACATGCCGGAAATGTCCCGGTTGCAATAGAGCAGCGACAGGGTGAGGAACAGGGCCGCCGTCAGGAAAGCCAGCCGCTGCTGCAGCCGGTAGCGGCCTTGCAGGGACATGGCGTAGAACTCCTGCATGGATACGACCATGATGACAAGGAACAAGGCACCGAAAGCATAGGGATGCAGCACCAGGCCGGAAACCATCACGGCCACGAAAACGACGCTTGTCAGCGTCCGCGCCCAGAAATTATTCATGTGCCGACTCCTCCTGTCCTGCTTCTGCCACCGTTTCCGGGGCGCTTTCTTCCTGCGGACGCAGGCGCTCTTCGCCGTGCCGCCCGGCCTTGGGCCCGAAAATCCGCTCGATGTCGGACGCAAAGATGACTTCCTTTTCCATCAGCATCCGCGCCAGTTCGTCCACGCCGTCCCAATGCTCCTGCAGGAGGCTGCGCGTACGCGCCGTCACCATATCCACCAGCGCTTTGGCCTCAGAATCAATCAATTCAGCAGTCTTTTCGCTGTAAGGCTTCGTCAATTCATACCCCGGACCGCCGGCGGCATCGTAATACGACAGGTTCCCGAGCTTTTCGCTCATGCCGTAATAGGCCACCATCGCATAGGCCAGTTTGGTCAGCCGTTCAAAGTCACTGAGCGCCCCTGTGCAGGGAACGCCGTCGTTGACAATTTCTTCGGCCACCCGGCCACCCACCAGCGCACAAAGTTCATCAATGAGTTCGGTCCTGGACTGCGTGACCTTTTCGTCGGGCAGGCTCCAGGTAAGCCCCAATGCCTGGCCGCGGGGGATGATGCTGACCTTGAACACCGGATCACAGCCGCGCAGGAGCCAGCCGGTCACGGCATGGCCCGCCTCGTGGTAGGCCGTCAGGCGCTTTTCCTCGGGCGACATGATGGTCTTCTTGCGCTCGATACCGCCGACCACCCGGTCCACAGCATCCATGAAATCCTTGTTGCCGATGTGCTTGTGGCGATTGCGGGCCGCCGTCAGGGC
>JAGAFI010000060.1 GCA_017612675.1 Bacteroidales bacterium | reverse complement strand
CTGCCGCCCGCGCGACCTCCGCCGCTCGCCCCGGCGCCTCCGGCATCGATATGCGGTTGGCCGTAAAACTGTTGGTCGTAATGATGTCCGCACCGGCCTCCACATAGGCAGCGAGCGTCTGCGCCTCGCTCCAGCCACGCTGGAGCATCGTGCCCATCGCCCCGTCCAGGACGAGGATGCGGCTGCGGAGTTCCTCGGACAGGGTCATCCGAAATGCCGCTTGAGGATTTCCACCACGTTATCGGGACGCCCCATCGTATAGAAATGCACCGCCGGCACCCCATGCGCCAGCAAATCCGCGCATTGGTCGGAGCACCACGCGATGCCCGCCGCATAGCAGGCCTGCGCATCCGCACCGCAGCGCTCCATCGCCGCCACCAGTGCCGGGGGGATGTCGATGGAAAAAGCCTCCGGCAGCAGGCGGGTCTGCCGCAGCGACGAAAGGGGCTTGAGCCCCGGAATCAGCGGCACGTCGATGCCCGCCGCCCGGCATTTGTCGCGGAAACGGTAAAACACGGCATTGTCGAAAAACATCTGCGTGATGACGTAATCCGCCCCCGCATCGACTTTCCGTTTGAGATATGCGATATCCTGTTCCAGGTTCGGCGCCTCGAAATGCTTCTCCGGATAGCCCGCCACCCCGATACAGAAATCCCCGGACACATCGAAGCGCCGGATGGCCGCCACCAGTTCGGCAGCGTGGGCATACCCGCCCGGTTCGGGCACAAAGCGTTTCTCCCCTACCAGCGAATCCCCGCGCAGGGCAAGGATATTGCTGATGCCGAGAAACTTGAAATCGTGCAGACGGCTCTCAATGCGGTCGGCATCCGCACCCGCACAAATCAAATGCGGCACCACTTCCACCGGAAATGCCGCCTGGATGGCCGCACAGACCGCCGTTTCGCTCACCCGGCGCCGCACCACGTGGCGGCTGAAACTGCCGTCCGGCTGTGGCCGGAACTCCACCTCGTCCCGGTGGCTGGTCACATTGATGAACGGCGGATGGAAGGCCATAAAGGGACGGATAGCCGCCAACAATTCCGTCTGGGAGACCCCGCCCTGCGGCGGCACGATTTCCAGCGAGGGGAAAGGCTGCTTCCGTTCCCGGATAATTTCGGTGATTTTCATGGCCGAACCTGCCCGTTTCCGTCAATCAACCACTTGTAGGTCGTGATTTCTTCCAGCCCCATCGGCCCGCGCGCCCCGAGTTTCTGGGTGCTGATGCCGATTTCCGCGCCCAGCCCGAACTGCGCCCCGTCAGTGAAGCTGGTCGGCGCGTTCACATAGACGCAGGCCGCATCCACGTCCTGCCGGAACTGCGCGGCGGCGGCCTGATCCGCCGTCACGATGGCTTCGCTGTGGCCGGAGCCGTAGGCCGCGATATGCGCCAGCGCTTCGTCCAGCGAATCCACGGTCTTGACCGCCATTTTGTAATCCATGTATTCCGTCCCGAATGCATCCGCCCCGGCGTGTTCCAGCAAAGGATGACGGCCCGCCAGCGCCGCATAGGCACGCGCGTCGGCATACAGCGTCACCTGCGGCATATCCGCCAGCAGGGCAGGCAAATCCGGCAGCCGGTCCGCATGGACAATCAGGCAGTCCAGCGCGTTGCAGACGCTCACCCGACGGGTCTTGGCATTGGTAATCACCCGTTTTCCGATTTCCAGGTCGCCCGCCTTGTCGAAATAGGTGTTCACGACCCCGGCCCCGGTCTCGATGCAGGGCACTCTGGCATGGTCGCGCACGAAATCAATCAGCCGGCGGCCACCGCGGGGGATGACCAGGTCGATGAGCCCCACGGCCTCCAGCATCTCAAGGGCGGCTTCGTGCGTGGAAGGCATCAGCGCGACGGCGTCAGGCGACACCCCGGCAGCAGCCAATACCCGCTGAATCAGGGCAACGGCGGCCCGGTTGGACGCCTCGGCATCCCGCCCGCCTTTCAGCACGCAGGCATTGCCACTCTTGAAACACAGCGAGAACACATCGAAAGTGACATTGGGCCGGGCTTCATAAATGACCCCGATGGCTCCGAAAGGCACGCGCACTTTCCGCAGGTGCAAACCGTTGGGCAGCGTCCGTTCCGCCAGTACCGCCCCGAGCGGGGAAGGCAAACCCGCCACTTTCCGCATATCGGCGGCAATACCGGAGAGGCGTGCCTGGTTCAGCAGCAGCCTGTCATAAAGCGGATTCTGCGGGTCATCCGCTGCAAATCCGCCGCATTGGCTTCCAGCAATTCCCCGGACGCCGCTTCGATGGCATCCGCGAGCCGGCGCAAGATGTCTGCCCGCTGTGCATCCGAAAGGCGGAGCAATGCGCGGGCGGCCTGTTTGGTCTGTCGTAAAAGGTTCATGCCGCAATAAATTCAGTATGTACAGTTGTATCAGGACGTTCCAGCACGTCCAGCAGGATATTGTCACGTTTGCCGTTGGCGATGACCACCCGGATGCCCGACCGGGCCGCCTGGCGGGCGATATGGCACTTGGACAGCATGCCGCCGCGCCCGAACTCGCTCTTGTGCTCGCTGACGAAACCGTCCACGGAATCGTCCGGCCCCACCCGGCGGATGACCGAAGAAGCCGCATCCGCAGGATCTCCGTCATATATGCCATCCACGTTGCTGAGGATAAAGAGCGTCTGCGCCCCCATCATCGCCGCCACCAGCCCGGACAGTTCATCGTTGTCCGTAAACATCAACTCCGTAATGCTGACGGTATCGTTCTCGTTGACAATGGGTATCAGGCCGCTGCAGAGCATTCCCTCCATGCAGCTGCGCTGGTTCTCATATTCCTCGGGCGTCTCGAAATTCTTTTTCATCGTGAGGACCTGCCCCACTTTGATGCCGTAGTCGGCGAACAAGCCGTAATAGTGGTTCATCAGAATGACTTGTCCCACGGAAGCGAACAGCTGGCGGCGCTGGACCTCATCCAGTCCGTCAGCAGCCACGGTGGCGCTCCGTCCGCAGGCGACCGCCCCGCTGCTGACAAGGATGATTTCATATCCCAGACGGCGCAGGGAGACAATCTGGTCCACCAGCGCGGACACCCGCGTCGTATCGAAACAGCCGTCCCCCCGGGTCAGCACGTTGCTGCCCACCTTGATGACCATCCTTTTCATTTCGCGCCCGCTTTCAGTCCCCGGATGACGGCATTCGTAAACCCGGCCTCTTCCATTGCGTTGAGCCCGCGGATGGTCAGCCCGCCGGGGGTCGTCACCTTGTCGATTTCCGCTTCCGGATGCGTTCCGCGGGCCAGCAGCAACCCGGCGGCCCCCTGCACCGTTCCGCAAACGGCTTTCAGGGCATCGGCAGGATACAACCCCAGTTCCACAGCCCCTTCCACAGCGGCACGGATATAGCGCATCGCATAGGCGATGCCGCAGGAAGCCACGCTCGTCCCGGCAGAAAGCAGGTGCGGGGGCACGACGAGCACTTCCCCCACGCACGCAAACAAGGCTTCCACCCCGGCGAGTTGGTCTTCCGTCACGTTCACCGGCGAAAGGAAAGTCACGCTCTGCCGGATTTCCGCCGCCGTATTCGGAATGACATACAACAAAGCAGGCTGCTTGTCTCCGAAAAACGCCTGCAAGTCCTCCGGACGGACGCCGGGTGCCAGACAGCCCACCACCGCATCTTCCCGCAGGACAGACGCCACTTCCCGCACGACCAGCGGAATGATATGGGGTTTGACGGCCAGCAACAGCAAATCCGCCCGGGCGGCAGCCGCCCGGTTGTCCGTCATCGTACGGAAACCCTCCGCCCGGAACGGTGCAAGGGTCTCTTCCCGGGTTGCGGTCAGGATGATGTCCGCCGCGCCCCCTTCCAGGCCGGCTGCGAGGCCCCGCGCCACCGCACCGCCGATATGGCCTGCACCGATAATCGAAATAGTCTTCATCTTGCCAAGCAATTATACGCTACGCGCATCCGCGCGTCCGCCGTTTATCCGTCAAAAATAAGAAATAATTCCTTATCTACACAATATACATATTTCCGGCGTGCCGCACAAGCAGCCGCGCCGCTTTTCCCGGCCAGCCTTTTGCCGGGACACAGCGGGACGCCACAAAAAGAAGAGACTGACTAAAATACCTTTAGCCAGCCCCCATACAGACAAGGTTCTGTCTTTTGCTATCAGAACCGGTCTTCCGAAGAGACGGTCAATTTCTTGCGGCCATGACGGCGACGGGCGGCCAGCACGCGGCGCCCATTGGGAGTGGACATGCGCTCGCGGAAGCCGTGCTTGTTGACTCTCTTGCGATTGGAGGGTTGGAATGTGCGTTTCATTGTATTCTGTTTTTTTAATCAATCAATTTTGGGAGGACAAAGGTAAGATTTTCCAATTTCAATTACAAATTTTTCTTTGAAATAATCGTCTTTCAGCCATTCCGTGACCGGCCAGACCCGCACACAGCCCCGGGGAACGCCGCAACGGCGCCCCAATTCCGCGATTTCCGCCTCCACGTCGCCCCCTTTCAGGCACAGGATACCCCGCCGGAATTTTCCTTTGACCCACGGATAGAACTGCGGCAGCGAGGTGACCGCCCGGGACACCACCCAGTCGAAGGGTCCGGGCAGGTCTTCCGCACGAGCCTGTACACAGCGCACGTTATCCAGCCCGATGCCCTGCGCAACGGCCTGCGCGACCTTGATTTTCTTGCCGACGGAATCACACAGCAGGAAACGGCAGGCCGGCAGGGCGATGGCCAGCGGAATCCCGGGGAACCCGCCGCCCGTCCCCAAATCAAGGAACAGGGTCCCCGCTCCGACAGCATCCGGCTGCGGATAAAACCGGCGCAAATACGCCGCAATGGCCAGAGAATGCAGGACATGGTGTTCATACAGATGCTCAATGTCCTGGCGGGAAACGACATTGATGCGCCCGTTCCATTCCCGCCACAGCGCGACGGCCTGTTCAAATTTCTTCTCCATTTTCCTGCATGTTGGCGATGATGGATTTCGCGCGGCGAATCCGGGTACGGACAGTATTCAGTTCCAGGCCCGTTTCTTCCGCGATTTCCTTATATTGCAAACCGTCGAGCAGGCGCAGGCGGGCCACGGTCCGGTACAAATCGGGCAGCGCGTCCACATAGCAGCGCGTTTCGGCCTGGTCTTCATGCCGAATCATGCGCTCCAGCGGGGTATCGATTTCATCGGGCACGGTGTCCGCCACGAAAGCACTCGCCCCCACGCTCTCGTCCAGCGACACCTGCCTGCGGTTCTTGCGCCGCTCCTGTTCCAGGGTATCCAGGGCCGTCCGGTGGGCGATAACCTTGAGCCATGTGGAAAAACGGCTCTTTTCGGGGTCATAGGTACGGATTTGCCGGAAGGCTTTCTCAAAACTGCGGGAGCAGACATCGTCCACATAAAAATCATCCAGCAGCCCCATTTCGGACTTGATAAAGGCACGCAAGGCATCGATATGCGTATCCCACAGGGCGGTAAAGGCCATCCCGTCGCCATGCACCGCCCGCAGCACGAGCTCACGGGTGGGCTTCCAACCAATTTCTTCCTTCATGGCAAGCAACAGTCAAAGGTACGGACAAAGTCATGACATGCTCCATTTCACGCCGGAGCAGTTCCCGCGCGGCAGGCAACTCGTTTCCGGGAGCTTCCAGCAGCAGTTCATCGTGAATCTGCAGGACCATCCGGGTTTTCAGCCCGCCGGCGGACAAGCCGCGGTCCACGGCAATCATCGCCAGCTTGATGATATCGGCAGCCGTCCCCTGAATGGGGGCATTGACGGCATTCCGTTCCGCCAGCGAGCGGACATAGGCATTGCCGGCATTGATGTCGCCCACATAGCGGCGGCGTCCGGAAAGGGTCTGCACATAACCGTCCTGCCGGGCCCGGGCGAGGGTCTCGTCAATCCATTCCCGTATGCTGGGGAAAGAATGGAAATAGTCGTCGATAATCTGCTTCGCCTCGCTGCGGCTGCACCCCAGCCGCTGGCCCAGCCCGAAGGCAGAAATCCCATACATGATGCCGAAATTGGCCGTCTTGGCCACCCGGCGCTGGTTTTCATTCACTTCCTGCAAAGGAACCCGGAAAATTTTGGCCGCGGTGGCCTTGTGTACGTCCTCTCCCGAACGGAAAGCCTCACAGAGATGCGCATCGCCGCTGAAATGCGCCATCAAGCGCAGTTCAATCTGGGAGTAATCGGCGGAAAGCAGCCAGTTGTCCGGTCCCTCCGCCACGAAAGCCCGGCGGATTTCCCGCCCCTGCTCCGTGCGGACCGGGATATTCTGCAGGTTGGGATTTGAACTGGAAAGCCGCCCCGTCGCCGTCAGGGACTGGTTGAAGGTCGTATGGACCCGCCCGTCCTGCGGAGAAATACATTGCGGCAGGGGTTCGATATAGGTGTTCAGCAGTTTGCGCAATCCCCGGTAATCGAGAATGGCTTCGATGACAGGACTGCGGCCGGAGAGTTCCTGCAAAGTCTGCTCATCGGTCGGCCAGTTTCCGCTGCGCGGCTTTTTCGCCTGCGGGTCCAGTTTCAGTTTTTCAAAGACCAATTCGCCTATCTGCTTGGGGGATGCCACATTGAGCCCGGGGTCCCCCGCCAGTTCCCGCACTTCCCGCTCCCGCCGGAACATTTGTTTCCGCAAATCTTCCGCAAAGTCCTTCAGGGAAGACGGATTCATTTTTACACCGGCCAGTTCCATCCGGCACAAGACCCCCACAAGCGGTTCTTCCATCCCGTCATACAGGTGCCGCAGTTTTTCGTTGGCATCCAACTCCGCAGCCAGCCGTTCCCCCAGCCGGAACAGCAGGACGGCCTCCCGCACATAGTCCCGCCGCTCCGGCGCATCGGCAAAAAGTTCCCCCTGTTCCCGGGGAGCCGGTTCCCACGCCTCCCCCAGAAAAGAACGGGCAAGGGCCGAGGGGCTGTGGTCGGCTTCCGGATTCAGCAGGTAATGCATCAGGGAAACATCGTCAAGCCCCCCGCGCAGGCATATGCCGTATTGTGTCGAGAGAGTCCGCATCTGCGCCTTCAAGTCCGCCCCGCATTTGCGGACATCCGGGTCCTCCAGTACACGACGGAACTGCCCGGGGGCCGCACAATGCGTCTTTCCGTTAAACGCGGCGTACAGAAGCCCGTCCCCCAGCAACAGCGCCATGCGTCCGCCGGTCTCTTCCGGCTGAAGCGGCCCGTCCTCCCCGCGCGGAGAAAACGACACCGGAACGGGTACCGGCGCAGCGGTGGCAGTCTCCCCGCAAGCCTCCCCGGGAGCAAGCCGCCGGAGCAGGCGCATCAGCGAGGGGAATTCATATTGCGCAAAAACGGCCTCCGCTTCCGGTGTGCAGGCAAGGTGCAAAGACGTCTGTTCCAGCGACATATCCAACGGGACATCCGTCCGGATGGTGACAAGCTCCCGCGACAGGGCCATGTGGCCGCGCGCCGCTTCGAACTGCTGGCGCTGCCGGGGCGTCAATTCTTCCAAATGGGCATAAACCGTTCCCACGTCCCCGTATCTGGCCAGCAATTTGGCCGCCCCCACGGGCCCGACGCCCGGCACGCCCGGCACGTTGTCCGCACTGTCCCCGCAGATGGCCAGCATGTCGATGACCTGGGCGGGAGAAGCTATCCCCCACTTCGCACAAATCTCCGCCGGGCCGCACAACTCGTTGTCCCCGCCCCCCTTGCCGGGACGGTACTGGTACACATGGGGACCGACCAGCTGCCCGTAATCCTTGTCCGGGGTGACCATATACACGTCGAAGCCCGCGGCGGCAGCACGCAAGGCCATCGTCCCCACCACATCGTCCGCCTCGAAACCGGGCACCATCAGCACCGGGATGCGGAGTGCGCCGAGGATGGCGGTCAGCGGCTCCAACGCATCGATGACCAGCTGCGGCGTTTCCGCGCGGTTGGCCTTGTACTCCGGATACAGGGCATGGCGGAACGTCCCGCCGGGCGGGTCGAAACTGACTGCGACATGGGTCGGAGATTCCCGTTCAACCAATTCCAGCAGGTATTTGGTAAAACCGAAAAGGATGGAGGTGTCCACGCCTTTCGAGTTGACCATCGGGCGCCCCAGAAATGCATAATACATCTTGAAGATGAGGGCATGCCCATCCAGCAAAAAGAGTTTCATATCACCTGCAAATATGAAACTTTTTTGAAACTTTTGGAAGCCATTCCTGTTTTTTTGAAAGAAAAATGCATGATTGTCCTATCTTTGCATCATGGAAACCGACGAGAGATTCATGCGGGAAGCCCTGCGGGAAGCGCAGGAGGCCGGGCAGGAACGGGAAATTCCCATCGGCGCCGTCGTGGTATGCCGGGGGCGTATCATCGCCCGGGGCCACAACATGACAGAACGGCTGCACGACCCGACGGCACACGCAGAAATGATTGCCCTGACGGCAGCCACCGAAGCCATCGGAGGGAAATACCTGTCAGACTGCACCCTGTACGTCACGGTGGAGCCTTGTCCCATGTGCGCAGCGGCCCTGAACTGGGCGCAGACCGGACGCATCGTCTGGGGAGCGGACGACCCCCGCCGCGGATGCACGCTTTATACGCCTTCCCTGCTGCATCCCAGGACGCAGACCACGCACGGCATCCTTGCCCGGGAGTGCAGTTCCCTCCTGCAGGATTTCTTCAAACGCCAGCGGGATTAGCCGCCATCCGGAAGAGCTTCTGTTTGGAAAAATTCAAAACAGGTTTTATCTTTGCACCGGTATTGAGGTATGGTGTAATGGTAGCACTACAGATTTTGGTTCTGTCTGCCCAGGTTCGAATCCTGGTACCTCAACGAAACACGCGCACGTTTTTTCCCGTGCGCGTGTTTCATTTCCCAAAGAACGCCTTACCACATTTGGGACGGTGCGCTCCTGTTGGAAGGCGATTCAGATCGCCGGGCAAATAAAACCTTCCCGGAATTAGCATACTTAGATGCGTCTTTTACCCGAATGACAGAATAGTCATCCGACACATATGCATATATATACCAGCCATTCCCATATTGTGTCTTATTCAAGGCATAATAATACTGGTACTTATATGCCCGATACTCCCGCCACCCATTGGAATAACCGTTAAAGACGAAAATCCCGTCACTTTCCGAATTAACGACAGCGGTACCCATGATGGGGCCAAACGGACCATATCCCATCACGACTTGAATCACTTTATCATAGCTTGTATCCTGCCCAAACTCATCCATCCGTCCATATCCAGCCATTTGCTTGCCATCTGCAGATGCCTGATAGAAACGGGTCTTTCCAGATTCGAAAGTCAGATAAAAAGAACCAGAATAACGAGACCGCGCCCCCGTATTCGGGTCCTCCGCCGCATAAAACTCATAATAATAAGTTTGCGCATACGTAATGCCGGGCACAACGAACAAAAGCAGCAACAATATCTTTTTCATATCAATACATGCTGCTTGGTGTCGGGGCCGAACCAGGTTCATACGACCTTTCTCCCACGATAATATCTTTGTCCCCGGCATTTACCCGCGAATAATCAGGAGAAAAAGACACATACCAATAACCCGTCGTCGTTGTCCGCGACAGCGTCATCGGCTGCGGATATGAATACGACACGGCCAGTTTATAGGTAACGACTTTCGAATTCCGCTGGTGATAAGTATATACACCGGTACTTTCCGTTGTCCCGGGCCCCAATGCTGACATATAAGTTGCCTGCGGAGTAAGGAACTTGTTGCTGGAAAAATAATTGATTTGAAACCCTTCGGAATCAGATTCGTAACAATTTTGCTTATTGTTCGTAAACGTCACATAAAATCCTCCGCTCGCCTCCTTTCGCTCTCCCGTCGAAGGATTTACCTTGTACAAAACCTTATAATAATACGTTTGTGAAAACGCCATGCCGGAAAACATCAACAGGCACAGCAAAAATCCCATCTTTTTCATATATAATTAATCTATTCTCCCTTTTCCATAACATACCTGACATTTTCCTGTCCCGCGACATGACTTGCAGTCCACATAGGTGACGTGGTACTCGGGAATACTGTTTGTTATCCGGATTTTCCCCGTTCCATGGCAACATGTGCAATACCCAGACCCATGACAACCCCGGCAAGTATGGTCCACATACACCCGGCTTGATGCCGACGGAGCCACATTCGGCGTCGCCGGCATAACGGGAGTGGCAGGAACAACGACCGGTACGGCACCAACATTATCACTTGAAGATGGAGAGCGGTACCCCCGCACGGAGGGGCCCATGACGGAAGGCGCGGTTTTTCTCTCATAAACATACACGACATCCCCTTCCTGCATTTTAATATTCAACCGCCCTCTGTCTTGCGAAAAGAAGTAATAGGCATCCCCGCCAAAATAACTTTTCCCAAAATATTTGTAAATACCGTTTTCAAACGACTTATAATTCCGGAAACCCGTTCCGGAGGACATGCCCTGCTTATTGGAATCGTAACATCCATTGTCGTTGAATGTGATGTAATGTCCGTCTCCGGCATCAACAGAAACCTGTCCATTCCGCACGATTTTAACGCGCTCATAATAATATGTTTGAGCCGCCAGCGGAATACATAAAAACAAGAAACATGCAACAAATACGCCCTTCATCTTCGCGTCCTTTACAGTTGCCTTGTCCAAGTCCACCAGACATAGCGGAGCAGGTGAATCTGCCGTTTGATACGCCCGGGTTGGCGAATCAGCCGGTAGGCAAATTCCAGGTTGTGGTCCACCCACCATTTGGGTGCCCGCTCCACGTTGCCGACATAGACGTCAAAACTGCCGCCAAGCCCTTGGTAGATAGCAGGATGCCGCTCAAAAATCTCTTCCATCAGCAGCTCCTGTTTCGGGGAGCCCATCGCCACGAACACGACATCCGGCTTCTTGTCCGCGATGTCGTCAATCAAGGCCGCCTTCTCCTCATCCGAGCGGATATAGCCATCCCGGTAACCGACGATGCGGATTCCGGGAAATTCCGTCCGGAGTTTGGATACCGTCTGCTCGATGATTTCGGGTTTCGCCCCCACCAGATAAAAGCTCTTCTCCTTGTAAAAGGTCCGAATCATTTCCAGCCACAACTCGCAGCCTGGAATCTTGGCCGCATCCTTGTATCCCTTCTGCCGGAGCGTACGCTGGACGCTCATCCCGTCGCTGTATCCGATATTCCGGTTGATGATGCCGCGCGTCTGGGGGGTCGCGTGGATGATTTTCTCCGCATTGATGGCGACAAGAATGCCTTTGTGGCTGTCCACGAAGGACAGGAGCTGCCGGGGAGAGGTAAACGGATAGACCTCTACGCCACGAATGGAAACCTTTTCTATCATATAGCAAGCAAATAATATGACAATGCGTTAAACATAAACGCATTGCTCCATCTCATATAGGGTATTTTCGAACTGATGCCCTGTTTCAACTGGTAATAAAAATAGCCCCGGCGGTCCTGCATGTGCGCCAGCGTCCAGGCAAGCACCTTCTCCGCCAGTTCCCGGTTTTCGGCAAAGCGTCCCAGACGGTAAAGTGAAACGAACAACTGTCCCGGGCAGTGAATGTCAATGGGGTACATTTGATTATGGTAATACTTGGGCGTCCCGTCCGGCTCGAAGAAATGCTCCAGATAGAAAGCCAAGCCCTTTTCGATATGGGCGTGGAACGATTTATCCCCGGTGTATTCCTCATACGCCACCAGGCCGTCGAGGTTGTAGCCGGTATGGAAACTGTCTATCCATCCTTGCACCGGCAGCAGGCCGTACACCCACGAGCCGTCTTCGCCCTGGCCGGCACAGCAAGCCTGTACGGAAGCGCGGGCGGCTTCTTTCATGCGCGCGTCCCCGGTATAGGCATAGCAGCGGGCAAGCAGTTTGCTCCCCAGCAACGAGGCGTTATAGACGGTATCGTTCCCCGGCAAGGGGCTATAGGAAAACAGAAAGCCCTCCGCGCAGGCATAACGGTGCAAATCCTGCAGCACGAATTCCGCCGCCCCCAGGGCCGCATCGCGGAAACGCGCCTCTCCCGTGACTTCAAAGGCATCCAACAGGGCTGCGGCGCAGAAATTCGTCGCCACAACCGTCGGGGTATATTTCGGAAAGAGGAACAGCCGCCGCGCCTGCCAGTCAAAGTTGTAACCCCAACAGGCTCCGTGGTACTCCCCTTTCGAGCGCAGGGAAAGCAGCAGGTCGCCCAATTCCCGAATCCGGGCCAGCAACGCCTCCCCGCTTCCGAAATGCCCGGCATACGCCGGATGCTGCGAGACAGCTTTATACAGGTTGCAATAGCCCTGCAGGAAAAGCCCGATGCCCTTGGCGTTGTATTCCTTGGGCACAAGCGCCAGCGGGCGCAGGTTCACGGGACAACGCTTGAACGCCTGGATCATCACGAGGCGGCAGAGCGCCGAATGTTTCAACCCGGGGATAGCCTGGAACACCTTGGAATTCAACCCGTCATACGGGTCCCATCCTTTAAAGCCCTCCCGCTCGCACCATGCCTGCAAACGCGCAAGGGCATCAATCGCCTGTTGGTTGTCCCTTGCTACATTGATATTCCCCTTTTGCCCCATTCTTCCCGAATCGTTTTATATCCGTACTCTTTATGCGTTTTTTTCAGAAGATACGCCAAACCCCGGCTCCCGGTATAACTCTTAGGATGCCCCACAAGTACAAACACATTTCTTTTTTGTTTTGAAATCTGTTTTAAGAACAACCTATGTAAAGAAGGTGAGAAAAGACAAAAATCCCAGGTTTGCCACTCGGTTCCGAAAAAATATTTTACCTTGTCGCATACACGGCTCTTCTTCTCTGCCGTGGAGGTTTTCGCTTCCAGACTATCCTTCGCCAATCGGCTGTTCCCCAAAACGCCCCTCACGCGCTCCCAAGTCAAGAACTTTTTAAGCCGCATCATGGGGAATGCCACAATCGGGACTTCCAAGATTTCACTACGCCCCACATCCTCCAATCGCGCCCCCACATGCCAGAAGCCCTTTCCCGTGTCAATATCCGTGTAGTCATAATGAGAGAGCAATCCCATCTCCTTTCCTCCGGGATAAATAGAAGTGTCCACGAAAATCCCGGTCGCCCCCATGGCAGCAACAATCGCCCCGGAGGGTTGGATATTGTATCCCCCCGCCCTCATGGCCATACAGACATATTGTGGGTCAACGGGTTTAAGGAGCGCCTCCAATGTCTGTTTCCCCCGCTCGAGCAATTCTGCAACAGCATTTTCGTCGTTTCCTGCATAACCGCCCAAACGCCATTGTTCCAGGTTCACCGTCCATTTCCCCTCCTCCCATCTGGCGTCCACCCATTGGGGATGCAGATGCAATTGGATATCGTGTCCCTTTCGGCAAGCCTCCCGAATCTGGTTTTCCATGGCTTCAACGGGGTTTCTGTCGTATCCCATCCGGTTACCTTTTTCCCATTCCTCCTTGAGTTTCCAGTACTCTATCACCTCAAAGAAGATTGTGAATCTCATGCCAAAACGTTCCGCAACAGCCAACAGCTTGTCGGTCGGTTCTATGATATGTTTGAAGACATTACCGGAACCGTTGCCGAAAAGTTCATAATCCAAGGTAAAGAAAAAAGATTTCATCAAGTTTTATCTCTTGCGGTATATCTTGTATATCCTCTGGCATACGCCTTTTTCATTTCTTCGAACAAATCCGAATTGTCCACGACACAAATGCAAGCCAGGCCAAAGTTTTTTTTCTTATATGATTTCACATGCAGGCTTTCCGCATAATCCCGAGGCAACAAACACCTGTCCATCACTTCATCATTATGGACATAG
>JAGAFI010000059.1 GCA_017612675.1 Bacteroidales bacterium | reverse complement strand
GGCTCGACCTCTTCTGCGCCTCCGGCCCGGGCGGCCAGGGCGTCAATACGACCTACTCGGCCGTGCGCCTGACCCACATCCCCTCCGGCCTGGTGGTGCAGTGCCAGGAGGAACGCTCCCAGTTGAAAAACAAGGACCGCGCGTTCGAAGAACTTCGTACGCGCCTCTATAATCTGGAGCACCAGAAATACCTGGACGGCATCGCCGCCAAGCGCAAGACGATGGTGTCCACGGGCGACCGCTCCGCCAAGATCCGGACCTACAACTACCCGCAGGGCCGCGTCACGGACCACCGCATCAACTGGTCCATGTACAACCTGCCCGTTTTCATGGACGGGGACATCCAGGAGTGTATCGACCAGTTGCAGGTCGCCGAGAATGCGGAGCGGCTCAAGGAAGCCGGCGCGTGATGCCTCCCTTTTCCGAAGAGTGGGAAATCCTGCTCGCGTATGCCCGCGACGAAGCGATGCGGACCGGCTGGCTGAACATCGCTCCCGACCACTTGATGCTGGCCATCCTGCGGCACCGGGACAATGCCGCCTGCCGCCTGCTCGTCTCTTCGGGGATTGCCCCGGACGCCTGCAAGGATGCCCTTGATGAAGCCGTTTTCAGCCCGGAGCCTGTTCCCTATGCGATGCGGGACAGCATCTTCCCGAATGCGCGTACCCTGGCCGTGCTGAACATCGCCCTGCTGGAGGCATCACAGTGTCCGGCACTGCCGCCGTGCGCCCTGCACCTGCTGGCCGCGCTGCTCCGGACGGGAAATTCCCGCGCCTGCGCGTACCTGCGGGAACACCGGCTGACCCTTTCCGCCATCCGGTCCCTGTATCCGAAAACAAACGGACCGGAAACCCCGGTTCCCGATCCGAAAGAGATTGCCGAAATCCTTGCGGAGCAAATCCGGAAAACATTTCCGGCTGCCCCGGCCCCGGATTCGTTTATTTCGTGAAATGTTCCAGCATCGTCGCTACGAAGTTGCGGATGAGCGGCTTGTAGTCGGGGTTGGATTCCTTCTTGTAGCGGTGCGCAATGGCGCAGCAGACGGTGGCGGCATCGTGGCCCAGCAGGGCTGACAGGCCGGCGAGGGCCGAGCCTTCCATTTCGAAATTGGTGATTTTGTAGCCTTTGAAGGAGAAGGTCTCGAAGTCCTCCACCATCTTCGGCATCGCCAGCGGCAGGCGTACCACGCGTCCCTGCGGGCCGTAGAAACCGGAGGCGGAAATGGTCATTCCCTTGACGGTCACCGCTTCCAGTTTGCGGATAATCTCTTCGCTTGCCCGCACGAAATAGGGGGCGGGCAGCTGGGGATGCCAGTTGACGTGCTTTTTGAACGCCTCTTCAAAGTCCAGCAGGGAGACGCTGTCCCGTCCCGCATACCAGTCCAGCAGGCCGTCGCAGCCGATGGAGATGTGGGAGAGGATGAACGCCCCGAGGGGAATCTCCGGCTGGATGGCGCCCGTGGTGCCGATGCGCAGGATGTGCAGTCTCCGGTGCTCGGGTTTGACCTCGCGGGTCTTGAAGTCGATGTTGGCGAGCGCGTCCAGTTCGTTCATCACGATGTCGATGTTGTCGCAGCCGATGCCGGTGGACAGGGCGGTCACTTTCTTGCCGTTGAACCAGCCGGTGGCGTGGGCGAATTCCCGGGAAACGCCTTCGCTTTCGATGTCGCTGAGCATTTCCTTGACAATCTGCACCCGGCCGGGATCGCCGACGAGGATGACATAATCGCCGAGGTGCTCGGGTTTTACATGGATGTGGAACGCGGAACCGTCGGAATTGATAATCAGTTCGGATTCAGGGATTCTCATATCGTTTCAATGTTTGTGGGGTTGATTCAGTATTTGTCTTCGATGGCATCTTCCTTGTCCTCGATATAGTCGCGGAACCGTTTCGAGAGGCTGGACGGGACGGACGCATCCTTTTCCACCTGCTTGCAGATTTTGTACAGGTCGTCCTCAATCTGTTTGGCTTTCTTCTTCTCGCCGTTTTTGAGGGCTTTGTCATATTGTCCCAGCCGCCAGTGGATGCTGTGTTTTTCGAGGAGCGATGCGAGGGTGGGCTGCCCGTCTTCCGCGGTCACGGCTGCGGTCTGTGCGGCAGCCTTGCCGAAATTGACGGTCATCGTCATGGAAGCGGTCTGCGCCAGGATGGCGGCGGCTTCCTTGTAGCTGAAATCCTTGCGGGAATCGCCGGCTGCCGAGAAGATGACCATCCGTTCCACATCGCGGGCGGCATTGTACAGCGGGATGACATTGTCCAGGTCTTCGGCGGCAAGCACGAAGTTGTCCCGTACTTTCATCCCGTTGTCGTCCAGCAGGTTGAGTTCGATGACGGGCACGCTGACGGCCTGGGCGGATTCTTTCCGGAGCGGAACGGACGCGCAGATGGCCCATTTGCCGTCCGTTTCCGGGTTCTCCACCATCATCAGCTTGACATCCGCTCCGAGGCTGAATGCCTGGTAGCCGTTGCCGGTCAGTTCGACCTGCTTCTTGGCAAGGGTCATTTCTACCGGTTTTTGCTGGCAGGAAACTGCCAACATGCTTAAAATCAAGATGAAGGGAATCTTTTTCATATGCATTTATTTTTTGTTGGTATTCCGGGAATGGCTCCGCCGCCGGGCTCCGCGCAGGCGGGAAGCGCTCCTGACCAGCATTTCATCCGCCCAGATGCCCCTTGCCGCCAAGATGTTCAGGATGGCGCAGACGACCGGGAAAACGGCGCTGACATGGAAAACGGGCTGGTTGCCGGTGGCGATGAAGTCCACGACGAGCCATCCCTGGAAGCCCAGGGCGATGATGGCGGACAGCACCGCGGTGCGCGCCTGGAAGACGCGGAAACGGAAAGTCGTAAGCGCCAATATGTTCAGCAGCAGGATAATGCCCATCAGGATGGGGTAGGGGAGATACCGCAGGTAGGAGATATCCCCGGCTTTGTCGCAGAAGAACATGGCGCCGACCAGCAGGGCGCTGAGGAACAGGTAGAGGGTCTGGATTCTTTGCCACATAGCGGAACTAACGGGAATTGAAATGGGCGAGCACGGTCTGTTCGTAAGTTTTGGAAACGGGGATGGGACTCACGGAATCGATGTCGAGGTCCAGGTAATAACCGTCCTTTTCGTACGTCAGGATGCTCACTTTGTCCATGTTGACGATGTATTTGCGGTGGCACCGGACGAGGACGCTGTCCGCGAAACTGTCTTCGACGGTCTTCAGCCGGCAACGGAGCATGTACTGCTTCATCGCCCCGGTGCTGTCCATGTACCATACGTGGATGTAATTGTCTTCGGATTCGATGAAATACAGGTTGTCGGAATTGACGGACAGTTTCAGGGTGCCGTTGTTGTCGAACAGGGTGATGCGCCGCTCTTCCTGCGCGGAAACCGGCATGTCGCTGACGACGTTGCTCATGTTCAGCAGGCGGATGGTGTTGTCCCGGTCCTGGATGGCGAAATACTGCGCCGCCACCAGGTAGGGAACGCCCAGGCAGATGGCCGTATAGACCGCCGCGCTCAGGAAAATGCGCCCGAACCCCATTTTCTGCAGGGAGAACAACCCCATGGCGTCGCCTTCCAGCGTGAAGAATGCATACAGGAGGGAAATGACGAACACTTCCGCGCAGCACCAAAGGACATAGTGCAGCACTTTCCAATGCCCCTCGTTCCGCAGCCGGTACATGCCCCGCCGGCTCAGGATGACGCCGGTGAGGGCGAGCAGGAAGAATGCCACCGTGTAGGCGAAGGAAGGGGCGGGGCCCAGTTCGAACCAGACGTTGTGCGAAAAGGGAAGGCACAGCAGGATGAAGGCCATCGAAAAGAACGCCGCGAACATCACGGTGGAAATCATCTGGTATTTCCCCAGCAGGTAGCCGGGCAGCGGGTCTGACATCGATAGCATCGTCCACAAATATATGAATTTTTTCGTATATTTGTCGTCTGAATTATACGCCTATGGACAACAAGCGAGTGGTTGTGACCGGTCTGGGTGTCCTTTCCTGTATCGGCAACGATGTGCAGACTTTCTGGAAGCACCTGCAGGAAGGATATTGTGGCATAGACCTCATTACAGAATTCCCGACGGAGCATCTTCCCGTCAGAATCGGGGGCAAGATCCGGGATTTTGACCCGCTGGCCTACGGGATGGACAAGCCTTTTGTCCGCAAGCAGGATTTCTTCTCGGTTTATGCGGTGGCATCAGCCTGGCAGGCGATGCAGGATTCCGGTCTCGTGGCGGGGGAGAACATCGACCCGCTCCGGCTGTCCACCTATATCGGTTCCGGTATCGGCGGGTTCCCGACGATTATGCGCGAACTCAAGCATTTGGACGAGGATGAAAGCGGTCGCTGGGTGTCCCCCCTGTTCATCCCGACGATGATCGGGGACATGGCGGCGGGCCAGGTGGCCATCCGTTTCGGGGCGCAGGGTTCCTGCATCGACATCGTGTCCGCTTGCGCGACTTCCACGAACACCCTCGGGGAGGCGTTCAAGTCCATCCGCTGCGGGGAATCCGATGCGGTGATTGCCGGCGGTACGGATTTCTGCACCATTCCCATCGGGCTGGTCGGGTTCGCCAACGCCCGGGCGCTGTCCCGGTCGGAAGACCCGAAACGCTCCCTGCTGCCGTTCCACCGCGATCGGGGCGGTTTCGTGATGTCGGACGGCTCCGCCGTGCTGGTACTGGAAGAATATGGCCACGCGAAAGCGCGCGGCGCGAAGATATATGCCGAAATGGTCGGCTACGGCAGCACGTGTGACGCCTATAACGCCACGGCTCCGAGGCCGGACGGCACCACCCAGGC
>JAGAFI010000058.1 GCA_017612675.1 Bacteroidales bacterium | reverse complement strand
TAGAGCTTCGAGAGGGAACGGCGGATTTTCGCGGTCGCCTGCTTGATGGTCAGCCCGCTGAGCTGAACCGGCCCCACCTGCGACAGGATGATGCGCCCCTCCGGGGTGATGGTCTTGCGGATGGTCGCCTCATTGACGCCCCAGATATCGATGATTACCTCATCTTCCGGCCCCAGTACATAATCCTCAGGGGTGGCGGCGTTCTCATTCGGCTCGAAGGTCAGCCGGGGATTGTTGAACATGTTGTGCCCATAGATGATTTTCTTCCCCTCCTTGTCATAGAGCTTGCTTTTCTTGCGGGAAAGACTGTCCTTGCCGGCCACGCGCTCCGCCGGCTGATCCTTGTCGGCCTTGGGCGGCTGGGCGTCCATGGATTCGTCCACAGAAGCAGGCGCATCGCTTCTCCGGGAAACGGTGCCCACATCATCCAGTTTGCTGATTTTCGAAGGCATGCCGCTCAAATTGACGTTGCCGCTGCGGTATGTTTTAAGCAGCCGCTGAATCTGCTGGATGGAAACGCCTTTTGACAGCAGTTCGTTGCCAAGCTGGGCTTCCGTCTTGCCGGCAGCCACCCCCTCCGTCAGGTAGGTGATGATGGCGGAATCGCTCATCTGCGCGTATGCAGGCACGGCGGCCAGCAGGAAGACGCCCAAAAGGAAAACACGGATTTTTTGCATATACATGGTTTTGTTTTATTACAGGTACAGCTTCGCTTTCGCCTGTCACAACAACAAGCGAGAGAAAACAAAGTATCGGGCATCCGGTCAAAGTCCCTGCACGGGAATCTGCCGGACGATTTTTTTCTTCAAACGCTCCTGCAGCAAGCGCTGCGCCGCCCCTTCCCGGTGGCAGTCGGTCCCGCAGATGTCATAATAGCCGTCGCGCAGCAGATGCTCCGCACGCGCCTTGACTTCCGGACCGTAGGCGCCGTACAGCGACGGCACGTTCAGCTGGAACTGCACCCCCATGTCTTTCAGGGTGCGATAATCCTGCGGCGACATGTAAACATAGCGTTCCGGATGGGCCAGCATCGGGAAATAACCCTTGGACGCGACCTGTTTCAGAATGCCGTGCAGGTTATAGGGCGGGTTGAAATAGGAAGTCTCCACCAGCAGCCGGCGGGAAGCCAGCGGCAGGAAATCATCCGCCCGGAGCCGCTCCTCGAACAGGCTGTCCAGCATGTTCTCGGCGGCCAGGTGCAAATGGACGCCCCCCGTATATTCCAACTGGAAAGCGACGAAACGCTCCCGCAGGAAAGCTGTCGTATTCGGGATATCTTCCATGATATGGGGCGTAAACCACACGTCACGGATGCCGGCACGCTCATAGGCATCCAGAATCCGGATGCTTTCTTCCGCCGTCTGCACCCCGTCGTCCACCCCGGGCAGCAGATGGCAATGCCAGTCCGTAAACCCGTTCTGCAACAGGGATGCGGAAATCTGTACCATGGTGCCGAAAAGTCCCATCATCGCATACACGTAAGCAGACAAATATAACCTATATTTTTTTCTAATCCAAATCCGAAAGCCACGGGGAAGCGGACACATCGGAAGGGAACGGGAAGCCGCCGCGGGCGGAAAGCGACACGCTGCCGACGGCAGGCGCATCCGGCGCACAACTGCGCTTGAACTGCTGGGTCAGGAAGCGGCGCACGAACACCCGCAGCCAGCGGTCGATGGTGTCCGCGTCACAGATGCCCGAGAAGGCCTGCCGCGCCGAGGCGCGGATTTGCGCCGGTCCCTCCCCTTCGTGGACGAAGCGGAACAGGAAATAGTCATGCAGGAGGTACGGCCCGACCAGCGATTCCGTCGGCTGCACGCCCGGCAACAGTTCCGGGCTGATGGGCGTATCCACGATATCCCGGAGGATGGGGCCGGCTTCGGGGAAATCCGTCTCGGCGGCACGGCGTACCATCCATTGCATCAAGGTCTTGGGGACACCGGCATTGACCCCGTACATCGCCATGTGGTCCCCGTTGTAGGTACACCAGCCCAAGGCGATTTCGCTCAAATCCCCCGTCCCCACGACCAGGCCGCCTGCATCATTGGCCATATCCATGAGGATTTGGGTGCGCTCCCGGGCCTGCGCGTTTTCAAACGTCACGTCCCGGCGCTCCGCATCGTATCCGATATCGCGGAAATGCAGGGAGACGGAGGCACGGATATCCACTTCGCGGGCAGTCGTCCCCAAGGCTTCCATCAGCGCGGAAGCATTGCCTTTCGTGCGGGAAGTGGTCCCGAAACCCGGCATCGTAACGGCCAGGATGTCCCGCCGGGGAAGGCCCATCCGGTCGAAAGCCTTGCAGCACACGAGCAGGGCGAGCGTAGAGTCCAGCCCGCCGCTGACGCCGAGCACCACCTTCCGGCAGCCGATATGTACCATCCGGGACACCAGTCCCATGACTTGTATCTGAAAGATTTCCGCACACCGTTGCGCCCGCTGCGCCGCATCGTCCGGGATGAAGGGACGCGGGCTGTTGAGGTCGGGCAGGGCACGGAATGCCGCCGCAAACGCCTTTTCACAGGGTATCAGGGGCAGGCGGACCTCCGCGTAGAGAATCTGCGCCGCCAGGCAGAAGCGCTCCGCCTCCGCCAGCAGCTTTCCGTTCTCCACGACGAAAGCCGCCCCGTCATACACCGCATCCGCCGTGGACTCCCCGAAGCCTGCGTTGCAATACACCACGCAACAGGCCCGGTCTGCCGAATAGGCCAGGGCCGCCTTCCTGTTCCACAGCGGGCGCATGGACGGACGGTCCTCGCTGATAAGGATGAGATCCGCGGTCTTTCCCACCGCGGCGGCGCCGAGGTCATCCCTGCCAAGAGCCGCAGCTCCGCCTTCGGTCGCGAT
>JAGAFI010000057.1 GCA_017612675.1 Bacteroidales bacterium | reverse complement strand
TCCACTTCGCCGTATCTTCGGAATAGAACGGGAAACCGTATTTGGCAGCCACGCGCGCCATCATGACGAGAGGCTTATCCGTAGCGGCAGTCACGATGGCATCTATGCCATACTTTTCCACCACGGCACACGTACCGGCAAAGTCCTGCCCTCCAACGACCTCAAAGGCATCCACCTCGTCCTTACAGCTCGCGTCCGCCGCCGGGTCAATACCCACGGTGTAAAGCCCCATCAGTTTCGCCCGACGGATTATGGAGGCCTGCAGCGGCCCTACGCCAAAAATGAGAACGGCTTTCTTATTCTGATACATTTACTTGATTTCCTTTACGGCTTGCTCAAAGGTGTCGCAGATGAAGTTGATTTGTCCTTCTGTAAGGGCGGCATACATCGGGAGGGTTATCTCGTTGTCTGTCACGTAGTCCGTTTGGGGAAGCACGGCGCCAAGCTCCTTATACGTGGAGAAGTGGTGGACCGCAGGATAGTGAACGGAGGTCTGGATGCCCGCAGCATGGATATATTCACGAATCTTGTTGCGGCGTTCCTTGTTGCTGCCCAGCAGCACGACGGGCAGGATGTAGTTGCTCACGAACTCGGTGTTATCGGCGAATGGCAGCACCACGCCTTCCATCTTACCCAAGCGGTCAACATACTGCTTACGCACCTTGCTCCGGATTTCCAGGTCACCGGGCAGTTTCTTCAACTGTTCAATCGCAATGGCGGCACGAATGTCATCCATACGGAAGTTGTAACCCAAACAGGTAATGTCATACGCTGTCGCATGGCCGCTGGCACGCTGGTAGCTCATGGTACTCATGCCATGGCTGCGAATAAGACGGGCTTTCTGCGCCATCTCCTCGTTGTTGGTGATAAACATACCGCCTTCACCGGTAGAGATGTTCTTGTTGGAGAAGAAGCTGAATGCGGCACAATCGCCAATGGTCCCCAGTTTTTTCCCTTTATATTCCGACAGCGGGCCGTGGCAGGCGTCCTCCACCACTTTCAGGTTGTATTTCCTGGCAATGGCCATGATTTCATCCATGTGTGCCGGGAAACCTGCCATGTGGACAACCACAATACCTTTTGTCCTGGGCGTAATCTTGCGCACAATGTCGGTGGGATCAATATTGATGTGGTCAGGGCCAACGATGTCGGCAAATACCGGCGTGGCGCCCACATAGCGTATGCAGTTGGCGCTCGCAGCAAAGGTGAGTGAAGGCACGATCACTTCATCACCGGGGCCAAAGCCGCAAACCATGCAGCAGACATGCAGGGCATCTGTGCAGTTGCTCATCGAGACCGCATATTTCACCTTCCACATATCGACAAACATCTGTTCAAGCTCGGCATTCTTGGGGCCGGTGGAAATCCAGCCGGACTTGATGGTATCGTACGCCGCACGCGCTTCGCGCTCGTCGAAGTTCAAATTAAACAGCGGAATTTGATATCCCATATCGCATTACATTTTTTGATCGAGGTTCTTTCCTTTTTCTTCGTGCCGGAAATTGGGCAGGAATCCTTCCAACGCCGCCACCACGTCCGCCTTGGTGAAATCGGGACGCGCAAAGATAGTTTCCAGTTCTTCAAAGAACGCATCCACCTCCTGCAGCGGCCGCTTCCGGACATCTTCAATGACCCCGAGGGAACGGAAACGGTCCAGATTCAGTTTCTCGCCGGGAACATAGAACTCCTCGAAGGATTTCTCCCCGGTGGTGTCGCTCCTGGAATAAACCACCGGCCAGACCCTGGTGTCGTCCGGCATCCCGGCGGCAAAGCGTTTGGCGCTTTCATCATCGGCGAATTCTTTCTTTTCGTAGCCCAGCGCCGCAATGAACGCATCGCAGATACTGGAAAACGTAATCATCTGGTCTTCTCCGAGTTTGGGGAAGAAAATCTCCCCGGAACGGCCCAACACGCAGGCCAGCATACAAATCTGGCCGCTTTCTTCGGGCGAGACGAAATAGCGCTTCACGTCGGAAGGCGCCACCAGCGGCTGCTTGTTCATCACGCGGTCGAGGAAGCTGAGCGGCAGGGAACCGTTGGAAAACGCGACATTGGCAAAACGCGCCGTCGTCACCGGATACTTGTCCGCATACGCCATAATCATATCCTCCATCACCCGCTTGCTGGCCCCCATGATATTGACCGGATTGGCGGCCTTGTCAGTGGATACGCAGAAGAAATGCTCCGGCGGGAATTCCAGCATCAGGTCCAGCAGTTTCTTGGCCTTGATGTCGTTGTTCTCGATGAGCGCCTGGACGCTGTAGCGGTCCTTCTCGCTGCGGACATGTTTGTGGGCGGAGAAATTGGCCACGATGTCGAAGCCTTTTTCCTCGCGGAAGATGCGCTCGAAAATCGGGTCGCCGAAATTCAGCGTATAGGTACGGTATTCTTCCGGGACATACATCCCGTAGGTACTGCGCAGGTCACGGGTCAGCACGGCCAGTCCGTTCTCGCTGAGGTCCACGACCACGAGTTTGCCGGGACGGAAGCGGCAGACCGAGCGGATGAACTGGGAACCGATGGAGCCCGCCCCGCCGATGACGAGGACGGATTTGCCCGCTATTTCCCGGGTCAACCGGTCTTTGTTCGCCTCGATGTCCGGTGCGAACATCGAGGTCTGCCGGCCCGTCACATGGGTTTTGATGAATGAATGGATATTGAACATCATTGCAACGCTTTTACGATTCTCCCGCAGGCCAGTCCGTCCCCGTAGGGATTGACGGCATGGGACATCTTGTCGTAGTAATCCTTGTCTTCCAGCAGGGCGCTGACCTCACGCACGATCAGGTCGTGGTCGGTGCCGACCAGCTTGACCGTCCCCGCGTCCAGCGCTTCGGGACGTTCAGTCGTATTCCGCATCACGAGCACCGGCTTGCCCAGTCCCGGAGCCTCTTCCTGGATGCCGCCGGAGTCGGTGAGGACGACGGTGGATTTCTCCATCAGATAGACGAACTCCAGATACTGGAGCGGCTCGATGAAGAAGAAATTGGAATAGGCCTGCAAATCTTCCCCGAACACCTCGTGGATGGGCTTGCGCACATTCGGGTTGAGGTGCATCGGATAGACGAAATCCACGTCCGGATATTTTTCGCTGAGGTCTTTCATGGCTGTCACCATGCTGATGAAACCTTCGCCGAAATTCTCCCGGCGGTGGCCGGTGATGAGGACAAGCTGGCGTCCGCCGGAGAGCCGGGAGACGTCATAACCGGCATCCAGCAGCACCTTGTCCTGGGCGGCGGCAAGCGCCTTGTCGCTTTTAAGCTTATCCACGACCATGTGCAGCGCGTCGATGACGGTGTTGCCCGTCACGAAGATCTGCCCGTACGCCTTCTCCGCCTCCAGGTTCTGCCGGGACAGGGGCGTCGGGGCGAAATTGTAGGCCGCGATGCGCCCGGTAATCTGGCGGTTCATCTCCTCGGGCCACGGGCTGTAGATGTCGTGCGTACGCAGGCCCGCCTCCACATGGCCGACGGGAATCTGCTGGTAGAAAGCCGCAAGCGCAGCCGCCGTGCTGGTCGTCGTATCGCCGTGTACAAGGACGACGTCCGGCTTCACCTCCCGCAGGATGTCGCGCATGCCCGTGAGCACCCGTGCCGTGACGTCATAGAGGTCCTGCCCCTGCTTCATGATGTTGAGGTCATAATCCGGGGTGA
>JAGAFI010000056.1 GCA_017612675.1 Bacteroidales bacterium | reverse complement strand
GATAGCAGAACCCTTCTGCATTTTCGGAAAAGCGGATGCACTGCCGGGGACATGCCTGTACGCACGCCTCGCAGCCGCAGCAATCGTATTGGGAGGCCGGTGCAATCATCCTTGTCTCTTCTTGGTCAAAAAACGTTTTACGCCGCCCCACACGAACTGGCGTTCCGCTGCGGTCAGCCCGATGGCGAACAGGACGGCTGCCGTCGAGAGCCCGATGAGCAGGCAGCTGACCACCCACGCCCAGTGTCTCGTCCCGTCAAGCAGCCTGGCCCAAAGCAGGGACAGGAGCAAGGACAGGGCCCCGGCGACGAGGCAGGGCACGATGACGTTCCGTGCATAGCGGGAGATGCGCAGTCCGGTGAGGGCTCGGATGAAAAAGAGGCGCACGACAAAGGACACGGAGCAGACGGCGAGCATGACGATGAATACGGCATGGGCGGGGGCACCGAGTTTCAGCGCCATCCAGGAAATTGGCACGATGCTCAGCAGGATCAGGCTGACCGTGAACTGGTAGGTCTTGATGTTGCCGGTCGCCGCCGCCGAAGTGGTCAGGGGGCCCGCCGTCGTATTGACGAGGGCGATGCAGAACAGCAGCCGCATGAACGTCTCGGTGTGTTCGGGCACCGTCTTCAGCCACAGCGTCAGGATGGGTGTCGCTTCCACCGCCACCGGCAGCATCAGCAGGAACAGCAGGAAAAAGGTGAATTTGGAAGAACGGAAGATGAGCTTGTACATTTCCTCCTGCCGCTCTTGGGCATACAACTTGGTAATCTGTGGATTGACAGCCGTTTGGAAATTGCTGGCAAAGCGGTGGATGGCTGATTCCACCTGCACCGACACCGCCCGCGCGGCATTGACGGCCGGGCCGAAAAACATGTTCAGCAGCAGGTTCAGGCCGGTATCGTACATGACCGCCGCAAAATTGCCCATCAGGTTCCAGCCGGCGAAGCCCGACATTTCTTTCACCAGTTTCCTGTCGAAAATCCGCATGAGCCGGGATTCGGGAATGCGCCTGCGGCAGTAGCCCGTATAAAGTGCCCGGACCAGGAGCTGGGTAAGCAGAATCAGGACGGCATACAGGACCAGCTTGTCGAAGTGGCCGATGAGCAGCAGATAGACAATCAGGAGTTTCAGCACCGCTTCGATTATGGAGATGCCCGCGAAGATGCCCATACGCTCGTGCGCGATAATCATGGCGTTATAAGGCGTACTCATGATCTGGACCATCATGGCGGCGATGGAAAGCTGGTACACCCACATGGCGGCGGCCATCCGGTCCGGCGGGATGACCATTTTGTGATAAAAGAACCACAGGCCCGCCGTTTCACCCAGGATGAGGACGATGGCGGAAATCATCGCGTGAATCTGGACGCTGGTTGTAAACACTTCCCGGAGGCGTCCGGTATTGCCCGTCCCGAGTTCGAAGGTCAGGTAGCGCTGCGTGGAAGTTACCATGGCACTGTCGAGAAATGCGAACATGGTCACGATGCCCCCGACGACGTTGTACAGCCCGTAATCCACGACGCCCAGCGTATTCAACACCACACGGCTGGTGTACAGCTGCACTGCCATGATGAGCAGCATGCGCATATACAGCAGCAGGGTGTTCCGGGCTATCCGTTTGTTATTGGCTGCACTCTGTGTCATCCCTTATGCGTTTTTCGCCAGACCTTCTGTGCCTTGATGATGTTTTTCGCCTTTTGCATCGCCCATTCCGAAGCCCATGCGAGGCCGATTTCATCCCAGCGCTGGGGGTGCGTCGTAATCATCAGACGGGCGGGCAGGCGGTCTTCCCGCAAGCCCCGGATGATGTCGTCCGTGGTATGGAAAGACCATCCGGCCTTTTCCCATCGCTCCTGCCAGGCTTCAATCTTATCCCGTACGCTCACTTTGTAGCCGTCCCATTGGCGTCCTGTGTCGGTCAGGTACAGGACATCCGAAAAATCGGTGGTCAGGTACGGTTCCCCGATGATTTGCAGGTTCCGGTAGTCGTAGCGTTTCCAAATGTCCTTGCTGTCGAATGGCGAGCGCGGGCTGCCGTGCATGCAGATGGTGTCCACGGGCACGAGTTCCCGCATCGCCGCGAGGTGGTGGCAGAAATCGACATACGCCTTGTCCACGTTCCCGCGGCAGGTGGTCAGGGATTCGTAGTGGTAGCCCACCTCATGCCCGTGCCGGTACAAGGACTGTATGGTATGGCTGCACCAGCTGCGGGGCATCGCCCGAAAGTAATATGTCGCCCGGGCTCCCGCCGCAGTTTCCTCCTTGGCAATCATCAGGGCATTTTCAGGCAGGATATCCACGTCGTGCCGCAGGATGACGAAGCGCTCCGGCCGTTCTCCCGCACAGTATTCCCGGTAGGTGATGAACGCATATCCCCGTTCTTTCAGGGCCGCAAGCAATTCCTGGTATTTGCGTCTTGTAAAGTCCATGGTACAGCACCTCCTTACATGAACAGGCGGATGACTTCAAACGCCTCTGCATAGTCGCAGCCTACCTGTACGCCCCGCGCCTTGGCGAGGGAAAAGACAAAGTCTTCCGACAGGTAGTTCCGTTTTCCTTGGGAATGGTACTCCTGCAGGGCGAGCATTTTCTGCGCAATGTGCCGCCGCTCCAGCGCGATGAAACATTGTGTATTGAATGTCAGGTTGTTCCAGATGAGTTCGTAGCCCAGGATGGTGGTGTTCTTGAATGCCCGGATGCCTTCCTGGGCGATGGTCGTGTGGTCCTGGTGGATGTCGTGCGGGCTGGGGATGAACACCAGGTCGAAAGTCTTTTCCTGGCGGATGCGAATCAGGTCTTCGAGGATTTCCTGCCGGACATAGTTGAGTTTGCGGACCTGGTAGTTGTGGATAATCAGGTTCTCAGGCCGTATGCCCAGCACGCCGGTGGCGCGGCGCACCTCGGTTTTCAGCACATCCTTGGGAAATCCCGCCGGGACGGACGCTTCCGCCGTCGAAAATGCGATATACGTGACGTTGGCTCCGCCTTCAATCAATTTGCAGATGGTGCCGCCCAGGCCGAGTTCCCCGTCATCCGTATGGGGAGCGAGCACCAATACTTCTTTACAACCCAACTCCATGGTTTACATTTGTTTATTTTGCGTCAGCCGCTGCCGGAATCTTGGGACGGGTTGAAAAACCGTGGCCGCCCGCGGCCTCATGAGCGCCGTGGGCGGGATAGGCCCGCAGGGTTTCAACCGTATCCAGAATGACAGCATCTGCTATAGAATATTCTGTATAAATATATAATCTACGGCGGCCCGGCGGGCCGTCTCTTCATCTACCTCCGTATCGCCGACCAGCACGGTCCGCCCGCTGCTTATGCCTGTCTCCTGCAGGATGTGCTGCAGGCACAGGGGCGAGGGCTTGGGGGCGGTGGCCGACGCATATACCACGCCGATGCCGGGATAGCGCCCTTCGAGCCCCAGCAACCTGACCTTGTTCTGCTGCTGCTGCACGTTCCCGTTGGTCAGGATGTACAGGCGTTTGTCCTTCTCCGCCAGGAAATCCAGCAGCCCTTCCGCCCGCGTGTCCAGCTGCAAAGCCGCTTCGTGCCGGTGCAGGATGTCCGTGAGTTCCGCCACCTGCACGGGGAGCCGGAAATGCGCGATGCACTTGTCGAACAACTGTTTCCGCCCCTCCTGCCGGAAGGTTGTGCACAGGAACGCCTCATAGGCCTCCGGCGGGAATGCCGGATATGCTTCCCCCAGACGGGCGGCAATGGCCCGGTACGCGCTGAACAGATAGCTCCGTTCATCGTACAGCGTGCCGTCGAGGTCGAATACGAACAGGTCGTAGCGGCGCGCCAGCTCAGATTTTGACCATGCTTTCTCCATGTACGCCGATAGCGCCCCAATAGCGGTATAGTCTGGTGTCCCAATGAATGTCAAATGCGGGAACGGCCTCTCCGAGCAGCGATTTCACCGAGGAATAGATGATGTTCGCCCCGCAGAAAGTGGACATCACCATCGTGCCCTGCACCCGCGGGTTGGATTCCAGCAGCACCGGCACGCCGGCTTCGTCCAGTTTGAACTGGAAACCGAAGCACAGGGTCAGGCCGCAGGCGTCCGCCAGCACATGTGCGTAGTCCGTCATCCGTGCGTTCTGTTCCAGGGATGCGGTGAAGGTGATGCCGCTCCGGATGGTTTCGCGTTTGCGGGGAATGGCGCAGAAACGGTCCCGGGTGCGGAAGACGTCAACCGTGTATTCATCGCCCGGAAGGTATTCCATCACCAGCAGTTCCGGGAAGGTGTCGCCGAGGATGTCGTACAGTTCGTCCAGCGTCGTGTACAGGCTGCTGGGCTTCTCTGCATAGAAATCGTGCTTGCGGTCGCGTTGCTCCGCCACAATCCGTACGCCCCGCGAGCCGTTGGACAGCGGGGGTTTGACGACGGCCATGCCGTTTTTCTGCTGGAAATGCCGCACCCGTTCCGCCAGTTCGCCGAACTGGCTGCATACCGCATAGCCGGACGTGGCGACGTCCCGTTCCCGGGCGATGTCGAAGAGACGGTGCTTGTCGTTGGCCGCCTCGATGGCCTCCGCCTCCGATACGAGGATTTGGGTGCCGGCTTCTGCGAACAGCGCCCTGTGCCGGGCGAGTGTCAGCAGTTCCATCGTATTCTGCGGGACGAGGACGTCCACGCCGCCCGTCTTGCACAAGGCGAGCAGGCGTTCCAGATAGGCGTCGGTGTCTTTTGCCGCCGGGATGATGTGGAACGCATCGGTCAGGTAGCGTCCCGCTACGGATTCTTTCATGTCGGTGCCCGTCACCGTCACTTTCCTGCCGTCGTAATTCTCTTTCAGGGAATACAGCGTCCCCTGGATGCCCGGCGCCCCTGCGCCCGTCACGAGGATATGAAGCGGTTTGAACATATCTTGTATCATTTGAACCGGTATTGGATGCGGCTGTCTGTCGCCAGCATCCGTTTGCTTTCCGGGTAATTCTCCACCAGATAGACGAGGAAAGCCGAAACGTCGATTTTGTCCCGCAGCATCGCCGCCCGCTTTTCCGCCCATTTCTCTTTTAGCGCCTCATCCTGCAGGAGCTTCTCGCCATAGGCGATGGCGGCCTGCTGGTCTTCTTCGCCGGTGGTGAACAGGCGCATCAGCCCGTAGTCTTGCTGCAAGTGGCGGGTGTAATACGCCCCTTTTGTGTCCAGCTGGATGGCGGGGGTCCCCAGCATGGCGGCTTCTTCGGACATCGTGCCGCTTTCGCCGAACACCAGGCTGGCGAAATACATCACGTGGTGGATGCGCTCCGGTCTGGTCGGCAGGGCATACGGCTGCAACGCTTCCGGCAGCGCCGTTTCCGACGAGATGAATACCCGCGCCCATTTGGAAAACACGTCCACCGCCCGGAACATGTTCTCCCGGGACATGCCGGAATAGCCGATGTCGTGCGTGCCCTGCCAGGCGATGAAGCGGACGACCACATATTTTTCCCCTTTTTTCACGCCCAGTTCGTCCAGTACGCTTTCATCCGGCGTAAAGCGTTTGGGGTGCAGGTAGGCCAGTTCGTTGTAACCCGCCATGCGGAACTCCTTGGTCTCCGATATGGGCGGATGCGCGTAGTCTCCCGTCAGGATGAGGTCGGTAAAGGGCCGGTAGAGCCGCACCTGCTCCATGTTATAGGTGTCTTCGAATACGATATGGGGCTTGTGCAGCAGGGCGGAAACCTGGGCGGCATACATGGACCCGGCGCTCAGGAACATGTCCGGCTTGAATTTCAGGCACACCCGCAGGAGTTTCCAGTCGAATTTCACCATTCCCCAGAGCTTTTTCCACGTCGTCGTGTATTTCCTGCCGAACGACACATAGCGGAAGCCTTCCGCCGCCAGCAGTTGGATGATGAATTCTTTCTGGCGGCAGGTGAACAATACCTGATGTCCCTTCGCTTCCATTTCGTGGGCGAAGTGCTTCATAATATGCACGTGCGCCGGGTGACCGATGTCTATGAGGAGTTTCATTCCCATGTGGCGATAACGGTTTTTTTGGCGTAAACCTGTTGTTTGAGGGTCACTTGTACCCGGCAGGAGGCCGGAATGAGCACGTCCACCTGGGAGCCGAATTTGATCATCCCGAACCAGTCTCCCTGGGCGATGCGCTCTCCCTGGGAACGGAACGTGACAATCCGCCGCACCCGCCGGGAAGCGGTCTGGACAATGCCGACCTTGCCTCTCCCGTGTTCGATGACGAGGGTGTTCCGCTCGTTGCGGGCGAGGGCTTCCGGGTGTTTGAGCGACAGGAACTCCCCGTTGAAATGCTTGTTCAGGACAATCGTCCCGTCCACGGGCGCGCAGTTCCGGTGTACGTCGAATGGCGTCATGTTGATGCCGATGAGCCAGACAGGCATGTCCAGCATCCCGGTATTCGCAAATTCTTCCAAAGTCGCTTCCCGGCCATTCTTGACGGAGATGGGGATGTTTCCTGCTTCTATCTTTTTGATATAGATGACATTCCCGTCTGCAGGGGAGAGGATGCCCCCTTCCTGCCGCATCGTTTTCCGCAGCGGGACACGGTAGAAGCGGAGCAGGGTCAGCAGGATGCAGGCGAGCGGCACCCCGGCGACGGCGCACAGCCCCAGCCACCCCGGCTGCATCCCGTGGTTGTGGGCGAGCAGCAGGAGGCCGCATACGAGGGCGATGTCCGCCACATTGTCTTTGTATAGGTATTTCAGGCTGATATGCGTCTTCTTGTGCAGCCACGCATAGAGCAGCGTGCTGTAGGCGGCGACAAACAGGAAACCGATGATAAGCAGCATGGGTCAGTGTTTTTTTCTTTGGAAATACAGGATGGGGGAGAGCAGCAGGTACATGATGCCGGGCAGCGGGTCCTGCCACGACCACACGGCCCGTACCGTCGGCCGGCAGCAGGTATGCAGCGCTTTGAACGGATTCATCCGCCCCTTCAGCGTTTCTTTCAGGATGATGGTCAGGTCGGTCAGCCGGTCGGTCCATGCCATCTGCTTGTCCGTCGGGCGGAAATCCCCGCTCTCGCCGTTGAGGTAATGGAGCATTTCAGAGAGGAAACCGAAACCGAGGCCCATGGACAGGGAATGCCATTTCCAGGCACGGGTGTTGATTTCCATGAATTTATAGCAACCCGCCTGCGCGTCGTACATATATTCTACTTCGGCGAGCCCCGTGTAGTTCGTCCGTTTGAGGATATCCCGGGCGGCCGTTTCGATGGCGGGGATGTGGCAGGTGACCGCAAAGGTGGTGCTGTTGCCGAAGTCCATGGGGTTCTGCCGGATGCGGTTCGCCATAATCCACGCCTTGGGTTCCCCGTCCACGACGAAAGCGCCGAAAGAATAGAGGGTCTTCGCCCCGCCGGAAAGGAATTCCTGGATGATGACGGAGGAAATGGGGATGCGCTTGCTGATTTCCCGGCATTTCCGGATAAGTTCTTCCGGGGAATCGCAGCGGAAGGCCTTTTTGCCGAACATCCAGCGGAAACTGTACATGACGGCGGGCTTGATGACCACCGGATAGCTGACCTCCCCGGCGATGCGGACCACGTCTTCCAGTGTGGCGGGATAACAGCTCTTCGGGTGCGGAATGCCGCAGGCGTCCGCGAACTGGTAGGCCTTGCGCTTGTCGGCAAAGAGCGCGACAACTTCCGGCGCGGGAATGCCGAGGGTGAAATGCCGTTTCAACGCTTCGTCATGCTCCGCGAGGTATTCCACATACTGGTCAGCCGTCGGGAAAAGCAGCGTGTCCGTATCTTCGTAGGGTTTCAGCGCCCTTCCCAGTTCGTCCATGGAGCGGAAAAATACGGTTTTCCGGACGGCCCTGGAAAAACGCGCCACCGAGCAACGCTCTTCCGTGAACAGGATGACGCGGATCCCTGTCCGCTTTGCCTGCCGCGCCAGTCCGAGTGCCTGGATATGACTGCCGATGATGATGACTTGCCTGATCATGCTTTTTTCAATACACAAATTCCGAATAACAATAATCTTCTTTCCCGGACGGCAGGGGCGGGATATCCTCCACGAAAAGGAGTTCCACCGCCGAATCCGGAAAATACTGCTGGAAGTTCTCCCGGATATAGGCAAACGTTTCAAGCGGTTCGGCGGGGTCGGCGGGCTTGATGAGGATTTTCAGGTCGCCTCGGCTGTCCTGCCGGATCTGGAAACGTTCCATCTTTTCATACAGCCGCTGGTGTGCCTCCGTATGGAAATCCAAGTCCTTGAACATCATATTGTCCATGACGATGGAAGAATAGGGGCGTCCCTGCTTGTTGTAGATGGCGCGCCCTTCGCGGCCGATGACTTCTCCCAGCAGCCGGTGTGCCCGTCCGCAGGAACAGCGTTCCGGCTTGATATAGGCCATGTCGCCGACCCTGTAGCGCAGGAACGGGAAAGCGTAGTTGTTCAGGTCGGTGGTGATGACATGCCCCACTTCGCCCTCCGGAAGGGGATTCCCGGCTGTATCCACGATTTCGAGGATGCAATGCTCTTCCCCGATGTGCAGCCCTTCGTGCATGTAGCATTCGTGGGCTGACACCCCTCCGTCCGCCGCTCCGTAGGCGTCGAATACCGGGGCGCGGAACACCTGCTGGAGTTTGTAGCGGTAGGCGGGATGCAGTTTTTCTCCCGAGGTCAGCACGACTTTCACCGGGCATACGGGCAGCCGGTGCTGCTCGATGTAGCGGGCGAGGAAATACAGGGATGAGGCATAACCCCGGATGCCGGAGGGCTTGTAGCGCATCATGGCGCGGTAGTAGCGCTCCAGCGCTTCCGGCGTCACGTCGGTGCAGTCCTGCTTGCAGTTCCGCATGATGATGCGGTCGTACAGGTCTTTCAGGAGCACTTTCTTGCCGTCGGCATTCTTCCGGACGAGCGAATTGCCTGCCAGTGTGAACAGTTTCTCGCCGACCTCGAAACCGGCCCAGGCCCAGCCCCGGCGTCCCAGCCCCCGGCGGGTGTTCCACGTGCCCATGTCTTCGAGGTACCGCATCGGCGTGCCGGTGCTCCCGCCGGTGGAGTCTTCTACGTATTTACGCTGTGCGGCATCGCGGGAGATGAATTCCTCCCGGTGTTCCCGTACCGTCTGTTTCGTCAGGATGGGCAGTTTTACCAGATCCGCCCGCGTCCGGATGTCGTCCGGCGTCAGGTGGCGCTCATCGAACACCTTCCGGTACCAGGGGACGTTCTCATAGCAATGCCGGACCAGATGCTGCAGTTTTTCGTTCTGCAGCTGTTCCAGCTGCTCTTCCGTGAACCATTCGGTACGCAGTGCCTCGGCAAAGGCCCCGTGCAGGTCCCGGCCTTTGAGCCGGTCCCCCAGGGGAAGCAGGATGTGTCCGTCTATGTAGCTGTACAAACTCATGGGTTATCGCAAAAAATATGTTCGGATGTTCCGCAGCAATTGTGCTTTGTTCCTGTTCCTGATATCCAGCAGCTTGTAGGCAATGTTTACACGCATCAGCAGGCGCTCCCGCCGGTGCAGGCAGCGATGCAGGCGGGCATAGCGTCTCCCGTATGATTCGTCTGGCAAGCGGCACAGGCGCGCATAACGGCGCTGGATACCGTCGAAACAACGTTGGAAAGCCCGCCGGGGCATGGGGGCGGTCAAATCGTCCGAGCAGGCCATGTCCTGGACACGGACGCCAGAGAAGCGGATGTCCCGGATGCGGCCCCGGTCGATGCTTATCCGGGCCGCCATTCCTTTTCCGAAACGGGCGGACTGCACGTCGTCGAAGCAAAAATTCCCCAGCGAGTAG
The DNA here is from genome assembly GCA_017612675.1 of Bacteroidales bacterium. Taxonomy (GTDB): domain Bacteria; phylum Bacteroidota; class Bacteroidia; order Bacteroidales; family UBA932; genus Cryptobacteroides. The sequence goes on along the minus strand of JAGAFI010000056.1, from coordinate 7,108 downwards.
AGGATATGTCCGCCGTGGTAGGATTCGTAGGGCTGGATGACGTGCGGGTGGTGTCCGACAACCAGGTGCGCCCCGTTGTCCACCAGCAGGTGCGCGAGCCGCCTTTGCTCCGGAGACGGGATGGGGACATATTCCTGGCCCCAGTGGAAGATACATGCAAGCACGTCCGCCCCTGTGGCTTTCATCCGTTCCAGCGTTTCCAGCACCAGCGTTTCCTCCAGCGCACCGTAGCAGGCAGGATTCTCGATGGTGCAGACGCGCTCGTCGCAAAAGCCGCCCAGGCAGACCGTCGTGCCGTCTTTTTGCAGGGTCAGCAGGGCCGGTTGTCCGTTTTCCAGTTGTCCCACGGTTTGCAGTCCTTGGCTGCGCAAGGTCGCAAGGGTCTCGCGGAATCCTTCCGCGCCGTGTTCGAGGATGTGGTTGTTGGCGAGGTGCAGGACATTGATTCCGGCGTCCCGCAGAATCTCCGCAAAGCGGGGATGTCCGCAGAAACACGCGTCCCGGGGCGATTCCACCAGCGGCGCTTCCAGGTTGCCGACGATGAAATCGGCTTCCCCTATGGTCTTCGTGATATTCCGCGTCCAGCGTGCGGCCAGGGCGTCCGTCGTCTTCGTGCGTATGCCGAAACCGGCGGTCAGCTGCTCGTCGCCCGGAAAAATATCCCCTATGAAAGCCAGCGTCATCATCCTTTCGTCGCATACCGGAGTACCCGGCTCCAGATTTGTCCGTTGGCGGCAGCGGAGAAAGTCCCTTTCAGGCTGCTGCCTGCCGCCTGCATGGCCAGCCGTCTGTCTTCGTCGGAAAGCAGCGTTTCCAGGCAGGAGGCGAGTTCGCCGGCATCGTCCGTGTCCGTGAACACGAGGCCGTTTTCCCCATGGTGTACGATATCCACGATGTCGCCCACGTCCGAGGTCACCGGCACGCAGCCGCAGGACATGGCCTCCAGCAGCGAGACGGGGAAACCCTCTCCCTTGGAGCAGGAAACGAAGATGCGGCTGTCCGTCAGCAGTTTTACCTTGTTTTCAAAGCCGCTGACATAGCCGAGGAAATCCATCATGCCTTCCACCCCCCGTTCCCGGGCCGCCGCCCGGACGGCGGGCAGGCAGTCTCCGTCCCCGGCCACGGCCACCCGCGGGGCATATTTTCCTTTGATCCGGGCGAGCGCTTCCACCAGCAGGATGAGGTTCTTGTTGCGGTCGATGCGGGAAAAAGACACGATGTCGTATTGCCGGGGTCCTCCGTTGCCGGTCACGCGGGCAAAGGCCTCGTCGGGCAGGTTGGGGAGGATGAACAGTTTTTCCGGGGCGATGCCGTGCCCGGTCAGGTACGCTTTTGTCCGGCTGCCCGTGACCGTCAGGGCGGCGCTGCTGCCGAGCGCCCATAGGTTCAGCTTTTCCAGGCATTTCCCGTCCACCCAGAATTCCCGGTGTCCGGCGATGGTCATGTGGATATACGGCTTGCCGGTCAGCCATGCAATCAGGCGCCCGATGTAGCCGTGCGGCGTATTGAGCACCCCGATGATGGCATCCGCCCCGCAGCGGCGCACGGCGGCGACGCCCCGGCGCACTTTGCCGATATGCCGCAGCACGCTCCGGGATTCCCGCTCCGGGCACAGGTAACTGACCCGCCCATCCATGGTATCGGCCGGGGTGTCGCGCAGCACATGGATATGCGCCACCTCGCCGCTCTCCAAAAGGGGCAGCAGAACATTTTCTCGCAGGGTATGGTCGGCCAGCCGGCAGACAAGCAATATCGTTTTCTTCATCCCCGGATCACATTCCAAAGTGCCAGCACGCCCACCGCGAACAGGTGGAAGATGGGTTCCCGCAGGAGCGGTTTTTCCGCCGTGTCCCAGCGGTACAGTCCGTAAAAGGCCAGCGTATAGGTAAACGGTATATGGGTCATAACTTTGCGCAGCTCCAGGCTCGCCATCACATAGGCCGTGGCGACCATCCCGACGAGGATATAGGTGATGAGCGGAATCATGTGCGCGTCGCGGTGCTTGATGGCATAGAACACCCCCAGCCACATGGGAACGGTCAAAAAGAGTTTGTACGTGAGTCCCGCCCCGTAGAAATTGATGGTAAGCGGCTCGCCCGGCACTTTGGGAAAGAGGGAGGGGAAAGGGCCGAAAGGTGCGGCGAAACTGCTGACGAACAGGCTGAACGAGGAGGAATAGCCCCCGACCGTGCCGTACTCGATCATGGCGTCCACGTCCCCGCCCGTATAGGTGTCCACCATGTCCTGAATCGTGGACAGGGAAAAGACCAGCAGCGCCCCCATGATCAGGTATAAGAAGACCGACAGCGCCGTGCCCCGCTGTGAAACGGCGAAATGTGCGAGAAAGGCGATCACCAGCATGGCGGATACGGCCGGCCGGAAAAACACGATGAGTCCGAGGAACAGTGCCGTCCAGATATATGCCCATGGTCCGCCGCCCCCGACCGCTTCGTAAAAGAAATACATGGCGCAGATGACGAGGAACACGAAAATCGATTCCTTGAGGAAGGTGCAGTGAAAGAAGATGAGGAACGACGAGGTCCCGTAGGCGAGGGCGGAGCAGAACGCGAAGGCATCCGGCATCACCCGGCGTCCGAGGCGGAACAGCAGCACGGAAGAAACGGCACCGCTGACGATGTACACTGCATTCAGGAACAGCTTGGAGGGGATGATGGCCATCAGCAGGCTGTCGAAAAGCAGGGCCCCCCAGTCGTCGAATTCGTGTTTCCGGATGAGGCGCGCCGCATTGTCCCAGAAGCCCAGCTCCGCGGATTTCATGCTGTTGGTATAATAGAGACGTGCGTCCGACTTGCTGAACATGAATGTGTCGCCCTCGTAATAGTATGAAATGGCCATGAATACGGCGGCCATCAGGAACCCGTAGGCGAGTACGGTTCCCAGCAGGTTCCTTCCCGAATATTGCCTGCCTGCCTGCTGGCAGAAATACAGCAGCAGGGCGACTTGCGTGATGAAAGCGAGGACGGTGCCCGCCGTCATCACGCAGCCGGAACGCGCGGGGACGAGGGCGGCGAGGATGCCGATGGACAGCAGCCCGACGAGGAAGATGTTCGTATGGAGCCTATACAACATTCCGTGTCACAAGTGTCCGTAATTTCCAATACCAGCCGAGCAGGACAGCGGTGCTCCAGACCCCTGTCAGGCGCACCAGCGCCGCAGCGCGCCGGGCTTTGCGGGACTGGGCATAGCGGAGCAGATCCCGGTGCTTTTTCAGGAAGAGGCATCCCTGCCTGCGCTCTCCGGCGGGCAGCATGTGCCAGGCATAACCCCGGTTTACCCACAAATCCGCCAGATAAGCCCCGATGGATTCGCCATTGGTGCAGCCGTCGTGGCACAGCGGTTTCCAGTAGGAAAAGATTTTGTCGTAACTGTCGTATACCTGCAGGGTGGTCGTCGCGGAAATGCTGGATTCCCGGTGGTAATAGCCGTACAGGTCCAAATTCTGTACCGCCACGGTCTGCACCTGCTGCCACAGGAGCAGGCTCCATTGTACGTCTTCGCTCAGGTAACCCACGGGGAAAAAAAGCCCGTGCCCGAGCAGGAAGTCTCGCCGCACCAGCAGCAGGCAGGCGCTCATGTTGAACATGTTCGTCCGGACGAGCAGGGAAAACACCGCCTGTGCGTCCGGAAGCGCCCCGATGGCGTCCACGTCGTAATCTGCCGTCTGTTCCCGGCAGGACTTCCAGATATGTACGTCTTTGAAGAGGATGATATCCGCCCCCGCATGGCGCATCAGCCGTTCAATCCCATCATCCAGCAGCCACTCGTCGTCCGAATCCAGAAAGACGAGATAGTCTCCGGTGGCTGCCCGGATACCGCTATTCCGTGCCCCGGAAAGCCCTTGGTTCTCCTGGTGAATCACCCGGATGCGGGCGTCCGTCTCCGCCAGGCGGTCGGCCAGTTCGCCGCTGCCGTCGGTGCTGCCGTCGTCCACCAGGATGATTTCCTGGTTCCGGAAAGTCAGTTTCAGCACGGAACGCAGGCAACGCTCCAGATAAGGGGCTACGTTATAGACCGGGATGACAACGCTCAGTTTCAGTCCGTCGGGAAAATCCATAGCCGTCATTCCCTCCATCTTCTGCATTTATGCCTCTACGGCGTTGACAATGATTTGCATACGCCCGACTGGCAGGTCCTGGAGCCGCCTGCGGTCATAGCGTCCGGCGCGAAGCACGAACAGGGTGGTGTCGGTCAGGGGTTCCATGATGTCGGCGTCGGCGGTGAGCCCGGTGGTCGGGCTGTCGATGAATACGGCGTCATAGCGTGTACGCGCCTCGGCGAGCAGGGCGGCCATGCGCGCGTTCATCAGCAACTCCGACGGGTTTGCGGGAATGTTTCCGGCGGGCAGGATATCCAGAGACGGGGCTTGTGCGCCCGTCCGGAGCAAGGCGCCGGAATCTGCTTCGCTGCCGTCCAGATAGCCGGCGAGCCCGGGGCCGTCCGCTTTCCAGAGGGCCGATGCCCTGGCTGTCCGGAGGTCTCCGTCGATGAACAGGATTTTTCGTCCGCCCAGCGCACAGGCCATGGCGAGGTTCATCGCGACAAAGGTCTTGCCCGCCCCTTTTTCCGGGGACGTGACCAGAAAGACCTTGCCCCCGCCGCCGGGAAGCGCCAATTTGGTGCGGAGTATCCGGAAAGCTTCGTTGCACGGGTCTTTCCCGCCTTCCCTCACCACCGTCCCGGTGGACGGACGCTTTGTCGCCGGCACTTCGCCCAGTACGGGAATCTCGCAGTGGGCTTCGACGTCCCGGCGGTTGCGGACGCTGTCGTCCAGGGTTACGCGGAGGAAAATCAGCGCCATCGGCACAAGGAGCCCCAGCAGGATGGCGGCGAACAGGACGCGCGGCACTTTGGGGGACGTGGGGGTATCGCTGCAGTGCGGAATGTCGATGATGCGCGTGACGGAAGAGCGGTAAGTGACGCTGATTTCATTCTCTTCTTTCTTCTGGAGCAGGTACAGGTACAGGCTCTCCTTGACTTTCTGCTCCCGCTCGATGGATGCCAGGTATTTGGCCTGGGCGGGATTGGACGTGATTTTGGACGTGGTTTCGCTGTGATAGCCCTGCAGGGATGCCAGTTCGATGTCCAGCGTCCGGATGTGGTCGTCGATGGCGGTTTTGATGCTCTCGCGCAGGCTTTCGATTTCCCCTTCCAGGTTCTTGATGATGGGATTCTGGTCGGAGGTATAGGTCAGGTGGCTGCCCAGTTGCATCAACAGGCTGTTATACTGGGTAATCTGTGCCTCGATGACAGGATTGTTGATGCCGGAATTGACCAGCAGGAATCTCCGGGCGGAATTGTCGTCCACCAACTCCTTGATATATTGCGCCATGGCCTTCTGGTTGGTCAGGGACAGAATCTGCGCGTCGGATTGGCTCTGCTGCCGCAGGTACATTTCGCTCACGTGCAGCAAATCCGTGATGCCGTGGCGGCTTTTGTAGGTGGAAATGCTGTCGTCCACCCGGTCCAGGTCGTTTTCAAGCAGATGGAGCCGGTTGTCGATGAAACGGGAGGTGTTCTGCGTGAGCATATGCTTATCCTCCAGATATTTGTCATCATAGACCTGGATGACCTGCGTCAGTATCATCCGGGCTTTTTCCGGGGAGCGGTCTGTGTAGGACAGGTTGATGATGGTGGATTTCTCGCTTTCCCGTTCCGCCACCAGGCCGGACTGGAGGCCCTGCGCGATGGCCAGCAGGCCGTCTTCCGGGACATCCGGGCGTACCCGGCGGGCCACTTCCATCAGGATGTCCAGCGACGTCAGGTGGCGCACCACGTTGGTGACGTTGTTCTTCTGCTTGACCATGCCGAGGTCCGCGAATTCCTCCCCGCCGTTTTGCGCGCTGTTGTTCCCCTGGCTTTCTTCCTTCACGAGGATGGCCGCGTGGCTGGTATAGCATTTTGGGGTGCGGGCCAGGTGCAGTGCCGCGAAAAGCAGGCACAGGGCCACCGACAGGGCGAACCATTTCCAGCGGCGCAGGCAAATTCGCCACAAATCACTGACAGACAGGAAACTGTTGTTTTCTTTGTTCATCGGAGCAGCAGGATGAGGGTGGTCAGGAGAGAAGTGATGGAAATCCACGTGGCCGGTTGGCTGAAGGCATTGCCCACCGCCCGGAATTCCCGCTGCCGCTTGGGATTGGGCGTCACATAGATGACGTCGTTCTGCTGCAGGTAATAGGCGGGCGATTCGAGGACGGCCTTGCGGTCGCACAGGTTGATGAAATAGGTCTGGTCTTCCCCGTCCACCTCGCGGCTGACCATGACGTTTTCCCGCAGGCCGATGATGGTCAGGTCGCCGGCGGCGGCAATGGCGTCGAGGATGGTGAAATGGTCATCGAGGATATCGACGCGTCCGGGACGGGCGACTTCTCCCAGGACCAGTACGCCCAGGTTTACATATTCCACCGTCACTACCGGGTCTTTGACGAGGTCCCGTGCAATCAGGCGTTCCCGGATATACTCCGCCACCTCCATTCGCGTTTTCCCCGCGACGGCCACGCGTCCCAGCACCGGGAAATTGATGTCACCCTGCCCGTCCACGGTATAGGCCAGCAATTGTCCGCCCCCGACGCTGCTGCCTCCTGATACGGTACGGGGCGTGGCGGAAGCGCCCAGCGAGCGGCTGGCGGGGGAGGTGGAGACCAGGTTGAACTGCTGCATAAGCATGGGGTCCGAACTGTTGACGATGATGTTGATTTTGTCTTCGGGACGCAGACGGAACCGCTGCTCCTGTTGCCGGGCCATGCCGCAAATCTCTTCCGCGTTCTGGAAATACGCCACGTTTCTGGGCGTGGTGCAGGCGCAAAGCCCCCAAAACAATGCCGGTAGCAACAGGTTGAAGAAAAGTCTCATATCCGGTTAAATCGCTTGAACCTCCAAAAATACGGAAAAAAGCGGTTTTTTGCAAGCGGAGGGCGGGACGGAGCTTTCCCGCACGGGGACATTGGTTTTCTATGCCAAGGTCATCAACCGCGCAGCGGCGGGCCAGCGATATAATAAGGCGCGTCGCAACGCGCCCGGCGGAGGGCGGGACGGAGCTTGCGCAGCAAGCGATGTCGGTAGCCCGGGAGCCGCGGGGACGTTACGG
>JAGAFI010000055.1 GCA_017612675.1 Bacteroidales bacterium | reverse complement strand
CCTGTCCCGTCCCGGTAATCAGGACGTTCCCGGGAAGCCGGCACGACATCGGGGTCATAGGGGCCGCGGTAACGGCCATAGTTCAAGGAATAGGTCAGGAGCAGTTTGTACGGCACTTTCCGGAACAGTTTGCCGGAGAGCGCGAAATGGTGGGCAAGCAGGCGGTTGTTCTCCACGCCCAGGGTTTCGCCTACCGGGCTCCAGGTACCCGCACGGGTGCCGGTCGGGAAAAACAGCGGATTGCCGACGGAACGCCCGTAAGCCGTCCAGCCGGACTTGTATTCCCCGTTGTTGCTGTAATCGTCCCCGCCGCCGACAATCAGCCCGTAAGGCTCCGCCTCGCTGTAGCGGTACAGGCGCGGGTCATCCTTGTACTGTTCCACCTGCTCGGGGGTCAGGTAGAAACGCTCCACCGTCCCGCTCTGGTTTTTGGTATAATGGAATTCGTACAGGATGTCGCTGACCCAGCGGTCTTTGTCGTCGAAACGGAACGCGAGGGTGTTCACCCCGTCCGGGAAATTCTGAAAGCGCATCCCGGAACGGTCTTCATAGGGGCTTTCGTGGCGGGCGGTCACCTGCCAGCCGTTCCCTTGGTAATCAAAGCGCAACTGAATCGCCCCGAGATGGTTCCCGAGGGCGTTCTGCCGGTCGCTCGCCGTGCCGGAAGCCCCGGCGGTCGCGCCGATGCAAATACGCAGGTAATCCCCGAACCCCGAGGGCTGGCGGCCCACGAGGGGGTTGCGGCTCACGCCCGCCCACTGCGCAGCATGGTCGATGCCCCCGGTAAAGGAAAATCCCCCGAAGCGCAGGCGCAGGGCGAACTGCATCGCATGCACGAGGCAGCCCTGCACAAACCGCGTGTCGGTGGTGCTGAAATCTCCCCAGGAGCCAAGCAGTTGCAGGTGTCCCTGCGTGCCGGGTACGGACCAGGGGGAGAGCGTAATCCGGTAACCGGGCATCTCCCGGCTGTTCCCGCTCCACAGCAGGCTTCCCCCGATGGAGGAAAGCGAACCGAGCGCGGGCGAAGCGGCCATAAAGTCCTGCGGACGGTGCTTGAAGCCCACATCGAGCGTCAGGACCTTCCAGCGCAGGCTGGCGTACAGTTCATCGACGGTATGCAGGAAATCGTTGGGGCGCTGCAGGGCGAAATCATCCTGCGTCACGGCGGCGGACACCCCCCAGCGCCATTGCAGGGTCTTCGACCCGTCAAACTGCGAAGCTGCCTGCATCCAGGTCATCGTCCCGGAGGTCTCCGGCATGATGCCATACTGGTTCGCCGTGGCCCAGAAAGGCATGACGCCCGCGTTGGACAGGGCACCGAGCAGCATCATGGAAACGACAATGTCGGACATCAGTCGTGAAAATCTTTGATTCGTTGCTCTTCGGACAGGCGGCAGACCAGCAGCCGGCCGTCCTTTTCCGCCACGATATAGTCGTGCAAACCTTCCAGCACCACTTCCCGCAGGCTGCTGACATGCACCACGGTCCCCGTGCAGCCGAAGGTACGGACATTCTCCCCCGTCCGGGCATTGCCCTCCCCGTCCCGGTCGGCGTGCTGCAGCAGGGAACCCCATGTCCCCAAATCGCTCCAGCCGAAATCCCCGGGAACGGTATAAATATCGGGCGATTTCTCCATCACGGCGTAGTCGATGCTGATTTTCTCACAGGCCGGGAAAAGTTCGGCCACCGCCCCGGCGGAGAAGGCCCGCGCCGCCAGCGCATCCATCACGTCCGCAATGCCGGGCACATAGCGCCGGATGGCCGCCTGAATGGTCGCCAGGCGCCACACGAAAATGCCGGCATTCCACAGATACTGCCCGGACGCAAGGTAGGAAACCGCCGTTTCAAAATCCGGTTTTTCCTTGAAAGCAAGCACTTTGCGGACGCCTTCGGCAGGCTCCGCAGCCGCATGGATATAGCCGTAGCCCGTTTCTGGACGGTCAGGCCGTATGCCCACCGTCACGATGTGTCCGCTGCCCGCGGTATCCGCCAAAGCCATCCGGATGACCTGCCGGAACGCTTCGACGTCCCGGATGAACGCATCCGCCGGCGTCACCACGATATTGGCGTCGGGACATTGCCGCCCGATGCGCCAGCAGGCATAGGCGATGCACGGGGCGGTGTTGCGGGCCACCGGTTCCGCCAGGATATGGTCGGGGGGCAGTTCCGGCAACTGGGCCCGGACCAGGTCCACATAGGCGGCGCCGGTCACCACCCACATGTTCCCCGGCGGGCAAAGGGGCAGGAAACGCGCATAAGTCTGCTGAATCATCGTCTTCCCCACACCCAGCACATCCAGGAACTGTTTGGGGCAGCCGGGCGTACTCATCGGCCAGAAACGGCTTCCGATACCGCCCGCCATCATCACCACATGCGTTTCCATCCCGCCGTTTTTCAGCATTTCCCGGGATAGGCCTCCAAGGCTTTCGCCAGACAGGTCAGGGCCTTGGCCAGGTCTTCCTTGTTCAGGACATAGGCGATGCGGACTTCCTGCCGCCCTTCGCCCGGCTCCGTATAGAAGCCGGAGGCCGGGGCCATCATCACCGTCGCCCCTTCGTAGCGGAACTCGCTCAGGCACCAGATGCAGAATTTCTCCGCATCGTCCACCGGCAGTTTCGCCACGGTATAGAAGGCCCCCATCGGTATCGGACTGTACACGCCGGGGATTTTGTTCAGGCCGTCTATCAAGAAGTTGCGCCGTTCCAGATATTCCTCATAGACCGTTGTGAGGTACTCTTTCTGCACCTCCAGCGTGGCCTCCGCGACCACTTGTCCGAGCAGCGGCGGGCTGAGGCGCGCCTGGCAGAACTTCATCACCGCGTCCCGCACGGCCTTGTTCTTCGTACACAGGCAGCCGATGCGGATGCCGCACTCGCTGTAGCGCTTGCTCACCGAGTCGAACAGCACGACGCTCTGGTCGATGCCGTCGAGGTGGCAGGCGGAAATATAGGGCATTCCGGTATAGATGAACTCGCGGTACACCTCGTCGCTGAACAGGTAGAGGTGGTGCTTCTTCACGATGTCGCGCAGCCGGTTCATTTCCTTGCGCGTATGAAGGTACCCCGTCGGGTTGTTGGGGTTGCAAATCAGGATGGCCTTGGTGCGCTCCGTAATCTGCTCTTCGAAAGCCTCCATGGACGGCAGCCGGAAGCCCTCTTCAATGGAGGTCTTCACCGACTTGATGACCGCCCCCACAGAAATGGCGAAGGCCATGTAGTTGGCATAGAAGGGGTCCGTGACGATGATTTCATCCCCGGGATTGAGGCACGCGAGAAAGGCGAACAGCACGGCCTCGGAGCCGCCTGCCGTCACGATAATCTCTTCCGGGCTGAAATAGATGCCGTACTCCGCATAGTATTTCACCAGCTTCGTCCGCAGGCTCAGGTAGCCGTCGGAAGGGGAATACTCCAAAATTTTCCGGTCGAAAGCCTTCAGCGCATCCAGGCCGCACTGCGGCGTGGGAATATCCGGCTGGCCGATGTTCAAGTGATAGACATGGATGCCGTTCCGCTTGGCGGCGTCGGCATACGGGACCAGTTTCCGAATCGGGGAACTGGGCATGTTGCAAGCCCGCTGACTGATTTCCATAAGATTATGCCTGCGTTTCGTCCATTTTATCGAAATCCTCCTCGGTAATCATCTTGCACACGCCGTTGAAACGGGCTCCCATCTCAACCTGGAATTTCCGGACATACACATTGCCCGCGATTTCCGCCGTGCCCTTGACCGACAGGACTTCCTTGACATAGAGGTCGCCCTCCACCTTGCCCCACAAATCGAGGTTGGCGCACACGATGGTGCCCTTGATGGAGGCGGATTCCCCGACGACCACCCGGCCGGACGCCGTAATCTTCCCTTCCACGACACCGTCCACGCGGATGTCGTTGCCGGTGCCAATCTGGCCTTTCACCACCGTCCCTTCCGAGATGCGGCTGATGCTGTTGACATTTGCGGTTTGTTCCGTCATTTTATTTCCGTTTTTCAGTTTCATACGATTCCTTTTCCGTGGCAGTTCTTGTATTTCTTGCCGCTCCCGCACGGACAGGGGTCATTGCGTCCCACCTGCTTGTCCACCTTGACGGGCGCATTCGGTTTCTGCTCCCCGTTGGTGGCGAGGTCGGTGCGTCCGGCCTGCATACGGCTCATGTCCGTCCGCTGGCGCACGGCCTGCCGGGGCGTCTCGGCGGCATCCCGCAGCGGAATAAACGCCCGGAAGAGGAAGCTGAGCACATCATGGTTGAGCGATTCGAGCATCGCGGAGAAGAGGTTGTAGCTTTCCAGCTTATAGACCACCACCGGGTCCTTCTGCTCGTAAGCGGCATTCTGCACGCTCTGCTTCAAATCGTCCATCTCCCGCAGGTGCT